>JBFYOW010000103.1:0-3069 GCA_041303595.1 Actinomycetes bacterium | reverse complement strand
GGTTGGCCATTTATCGCTGAAGATCCACTCTCATTTCCAAATGCACTATCGCATGCGAGTCTCTTCTTAACTTCTCAGACGATTTCTGATGATTTAGCACCAGATACAGTGATTGTTATTGGAAGGACCACTCTCTCACGTTCGGTTAACCGAATGATTTCGATGGCGCGAAAGACAATTGTTATTGACCCTCGGATTTTGACGGTAGATAGCGACCGTGCGGCAGATCAAAAATTCACAGCCCTTCCAGATATTGAAGCCCCTCAAATTGATGATGAGTATCTTGATCGTTGGAAGAAATATTCAGCCCGCACGGAAAAGAAGGTAAGCGACCTTTCGCTTTGGTCTGAAGCTCTAGTAGCCCGTGAAATAGGTGCTGGAATACCAGCAGGAACTTCACTTTATATCTCATCATCTCGCCCCATCAGAGATATAGAGGGATTTGCCGTTGCCCGCGCAGGAGTTGAAACTTTTGCTAATCGCGGGTTAGCTGGAATTGATGGCAATATTTCGACCGCTCTCGGCATCGCATCACAACGCACATCAACAATTGCAGTTCTCGGTGATCTTAGTTTTCTCCATGACATCACCGGTTTAATTCATAACGAGAAAATCAATTTAAAGATCTTTGTTGTTGATAACAATGGAGGCGGAATCTTCTCTACTTTGAGCCATCGTGGAGTCGCAGGGTTTGAAGAGATTTTTGGGACTCCGCATAACTTAGATTTAATGAAGATTGCTGCTGCATTTGGGCTACCTACATCACAGGTAGAAAATCAAGCAGAGTTAAAGGCTGAACTAGCCAAGCCAGTGGCAGGCCTATCGCTAGTTCTTGTAAAGGTGCCTGATCGCGAAAGTAACGCAGATAACCTCAAGGCAATTTACGAATCTGTTACTTCGCTTTAGAGCGCTGATTTCATCGCGCTAAATTTGGCATTACTTTCGGCTAACTCAACAGCAGGGTCTGATCCAGCAACGATTCCACAACCAGCGAAAATTCTGATTTCGTTCCCTGTCACTTGTCCGGAGCGAAGTGCAATACCGAGTTCACCATCACCTCGAGCATCAATCCAGCCAACCGGTCCGGCGTAGCGGCCGCGGTTCATTCCTTCAATCTCATCGATAACGTCAAAGGCTAAGTTACGTGGAGTTCCACATACAGCTGCGGATGGGTGTAATGATTTGAGAAGAGCAAAAGCATCGACATGGTGCTTTGATTCGAGCAGCGCGCCAGTTACATCGGTTGCAAGGTGCATGACATTTGCTAAGTGAAGAACGAAAGGCGCTTCCGGAACATTCATCGAAGAACAGAAAGGCTCTAAAGCATCGGCAACCGATCTCACCGCATACTCGTGCTCTTCCAAATCTTTTGAAGAACGCGCTAGTGAACCAGCGAGAGCGAGATCTCGTGCATCATCGCCAGTCTTCGGAATAGTTCCGGCCAGCACGCGCGAAGTAACCATTCCACGAGAGAGACGCAATAAAAGTTCCGGAGTAGCGCCGATGAGGCCATCGACTGAAAAAACCCACGTTGCCGGATAGTTCTCGGATAATTTATTGAGAATAGGGCGAGCATCAATTGCACTACTTGTTAATGCAATCAGGTCGCGCGCAAGTACAACTTTATCTATCTCGCCTTTATCAATTCGTGCAATTGCTTGCGCAACGCGACTCTCCCATTGTGGCTCAGAAAGAGTTCCTTGCTGCCATTCAAAATTCTGATCTATGAACTCTGGCGCAGTATCTGAAAGCGCTGGCTGCGGACCTTCTCCAATCCATGTTATCCAAGAGTTATCGCCTTTCTTTCCCACAATTACTCGAGGAATAACAGCGATAGATTCTTCATTTCGATCAAAACTAAATGAGGTGAAGAGAACAGGGCCGGTGCCGCTTCCGTGGACTGCATTTGATACTGAGAAAGTTTCTAGTTGTTGATGCCACCACGTGCGCACTTGATCAAAGCGATCTTTTCCGGAGACCTTTATCGAGGCATATTCTCCCCAACCAATTACCCCATCTCCGCCACGGACCCATGAATATTGCGATTCATTGGGGAGAAGTTGTAGTAGCGGCAGATGAGAGCCGATGCGGTTGGTCGTAACCGGAACAAGTGAAGGCATAAATTACTGCTTCAACGTTGTAGAAATTTTGCGCCAAATTAATGGAAGCGTTGTTCCCACGATGGCAATCTTTAAAATTTCACCGAAGATAAATGGTGTAAAACCGGCGGCGAGAGTTGCAGACCACGTGAGATCGAGTGTTTTCTGTAACCAAGTAAGTCCAATGCCGAAGATGATTACCTCACCTAAAAGGAGCGCTGGAAAAGAGGTAACAAACTTTTGATCTGCTCTGCGATCAGCGAGATATCCAAGGACGAGTGATGCCACCAACATTCCAATTAAATATCCGCCGGTAGCGCTCATCACGCGATCAAGACCGTGATTTGGTGATGCTGCCGATGGAGCAAAGATTGGAGCGCCGGCGATTCCTGCAATGAGGTAGGTCGTAAATGTAGTCACTGCCAAGCGAGCGCCATATGTTGTTCCAACCATGAGCGCTGCAAGTGTCTGGCCCGTGACAGGTACCGGAGAGCCTGGAACCGGAACCGAAACTTGTGCCATCGCCGAGATAAAGCCAACGCCACCGACGATAAAGAGGGCATGCGTGAGAGCTGTGCTGCGAGGTGCGAGCGCCGCGCGAAGTGTTGCCGTCGTAGACATTGAAAGCTCCCTCAGTGAAAAGCGAAAATGGATAACTTTTAAGTTGTGGCCAAGCCTACCTTTGCGAGAGACTAGCGACATGTCGCGCGCATCCCACTCTTCTGGCCGAGAAGGTCGAGGCTTTCGGGCACAGTTAAATAAAGACCCGAAGGAAGTCGCCGCAATGTTCGATGGCGTAGCCAAGCGCTACGATCTGGTTAATGATCTTTTGAGCCTTGGCCAAACCAAGCGCTGGCGCAAGCAGGTCACTCGAATCATCGCGCCAACTGCTGGAATGAAAATTCTCGATATGGCAGCTGGCCCAGGCGCCTCCTCTGAACCGCTTGCCAAGGCAGGGGCAGATGTCACT
>JBFYOW010000102.1:0-3146 GCA_041303595.1 Actinomycetes bacterium | reverse complement strand
TATCGCAAAAGTTATCTATGCCGCGAAAGATCCCAATCCAATTGCTGCCGGTGGAGCCGATCGCTTGATGGCAGCTGGCATCGATGTTGAGTATGTAGCAGATGAAACTTTGGCGGCTCTTCAAGGCGCATGGCTACATCGCATTACAACCGGTCGCCCATACTTTATCTGGAAGGTTGCAACAACGTTAGATGGTCGTATCGCCGCCACTGATGGGACATCACAATGGATTTCATCTCAAGAATCTCGCGATGATGTGCAAGTTCTGCGTTCGCACTCAGATGCAATTTTGATTGGCACTGGAACTGCTCTGACAGATAATCCAACACTTCGCCCACGTATTGGCGGCGCTACCGCACCACTTCGAATAGTGATGGGCAATCGTGATGTACCAGCAGATTTCAATCTCAATGATGGGGTGAGCGAAACAATCTATATAAAGAGCCGCAAAGTTGAGGATCTCTTGGCTGCCCTTGAAGGCTCAGCGGTTAATCAAGTGCTGATTGAGGCAGGACCAGGGCTGGGTAGCGCTCTGATGGCTGCAGGCGTCATTGATGAAGTTGTTATTTATCAAGCACCAATTGTTCTCGGTGAAGGTAAGAACTGGATAGAGAACATTGGCGTTACAACAATTGCTGATGCTAGAAAGTTAACTTTGATTTCAACACAGGAAATTGGCTCAGATATTAAATCCCGATATAGAGTGGAGAATCGCTAATGTTTACCGGTTTAGTAGCCGAACTAGGCAAAGTCACTGCAATCGCTAGAGGTGAAAGCTCATCAGTTCTTACTGTGCAGGCACTATTGCTTACGCCTGAACTCGCCATAGGTGACTCAATCGCAGTCAATGGCACGTGTTTAACAGCTACTTCACTCACCGCAGATTCCTTTACTGCAGATGTAATGATCCAGACTCTCTCGCTCACATCACTCGGAAAGCTAGAGATTGGCTCTGCAGTTAACCTAGAACTCGCGGCCCAAATGGATATGCGAATGGGCGGCCATATTGTGCAGGGTCATGTTGATGGCATTGCCACAGTTATCTCTCGCACACCGGGGGAGAAGTGGGAACAATTCATTATTGGAGTTCCTGCAGATCTCTCCCGTTACATCGTCAATCAAGGCTCCATCTGCGTGGACGGTGTCTCTCTGACGGTCGGTGAGATTGATGATTCAAATAACCACGTCACGCTCTGGCTGATTCCAGAGACGCTGGCAAAGACCAATCTCTCCCTTAAGTCTCCAGGGGATATCGTCAATATCGAGGTAGACATTCTCGCTAAGTACGTCGAGCGTTTGATATCAAAGGGTGGCAAATAAGATGAGCATCAAAGAAGCGCTCGAAGATTTCAAAGCGGGAAAGTTCCTCATCGTTACAGATGATGAATCTCGTGAGAATGAAGGTGACTTGATTGTCTTGGCTGAGAAGGTCACTTCAGAGCAAACAGCATTTATGGTCCGTCACACGACCGGCATTCTCTGCGTGGCCATTGATCGCGCCACAGCACGCCGCCTTGAACTTCCGATGATGTATGAGAGCAACCAGGATAAGCGCAAGACTGCATTTACTGTCACGGTTGACTTAGCGAGCGTATCGACTGGCGTCAGCGCGCAAGAGCGCACATCGACAATTCGCGCACTTGCGGATAGTGGTTCAAAAGCTCAGGATTTTATTCGTCCGGGCCATATTTTTCCTTTGATTGCACACGAGCAAGGTCTGGCAGCACGTAACGGCCACACTGAAGCCGGTGTTGCGCTTGCGCAATTAGTTGGTGCATCTCCTGCAGCACTGCTCTCAGAGATTGTTAATGATGATGGATCTATGGCTCGTGGTGAGTCTCTTCGGGCATTTGCAGACGAACATCAGATTAAGAGCATCACAATTGAAGATTTGACTCAATATTGGAGAGATAATTTCACTTCGATTTTCGAACTACCAGTACTGAGTTGGAGTTCGGTTCAACTTCCAGAAGGCTCATGGGAGATTGCGACCTATCCCGCGCTGAAAGCACGCGATCATGTGATTGCTCGATTTGGTAAAGGTGGAAAAGAACCGCTGGTTCGAGTCCACTCAGAGTGCTTTACCGGCGACGTCCTTGGCTCACTTCGATGTGACTGCGGAGAGCAACTAGCGCTTTCAAAGAAGTTAATTGCAGAACATGGATTTGGTTACATTATCTATATTCGCGACCATGAGGGGCGCGGCGTCGGTTTGTCAGAGAAGTTGAAGGCTTATCAATTACAAGACCAAGGTCTCGATACCGTTGAGGCAAATGTGAAACTTGGCCATCCCATTGATGCTCGAGATTGGAGCGATGTGATTGAGATTTTAGAAAACCTTCAAGTCATGAACCTGACACTTCTCACCAATAATCCAGAGAAAGTCAGCGCGCTAAAGGATGCGGGATTTGCCGTGAAGCAACGCAATCTTGCTACCGAGATTCACCAATTTAATGAGCGTTATATCGAGACAAAGCGAGCAAAACTCGGACACGAAAGAGGGAATGCATAATGGCCGGAAAAGCACCTGAAATCTCAATCGCAAAGCGTCCAAATGCCAAGGTCGCAATCATCTCTTCTTCATGGCACCCAGATCTCTGCGGAGATCTCATCGCCGGTGCACGTCGCGCACTAGAGGCAGCTGAGGTTACAAAGATTGAAGTGATTTTTGTACCTGGTTCATTTGAAATTCCACTTGCTGCACAGCGCGCATTTGAAGGTGGCTTTGATGCAGTCGTTGCTGTCGGTCTTGTTCTTAAGGGTGAAACACCACACTTTGATTACGTCTGCCAAGGCGTCACACAGGGAGTGATTGATGTTCAACTTAAATTCTCAAGGCCGATTGGCTATGGAGTCTTGATGTGTAACGACTTAGATCAAGCCATTGCACGCTCTGGTGTTCCAGGAAGCAAGGAAGATAAGGGGTATGACGCAGCAATCGCTGCACTGGCTTTTCTATAGAAGCCCAATAAAGCCACAAGTTTCTCTCAGCCAGGACTCGGCGACGCTCCAGCCTCGACAGGCATAGTACGTAGTGCAGGCGGCGAGAAGCTAAATAAGCTCCTTTAGCACCTGTGAATCGTAGGAAAGAAGATGAGAAAGTCAGCAATCGCAGTGGTAATGACAGCAGGACTAATCGCAGGTAT
>JBFYOW010000101.1:0-3216 GCA_041303595.1 Actinomycetes bacterium | reverse complement strand
CTGTTACTGCTGTAATTATTCCTAACACGATGCATGAGTACCAAGGAATATCGAGCTCAAAAGCAAGTTGTGTTCCAGATAGCGTTGCCATGGCAAGTGCAAAGGTATCTAGAGCCAACAACAATTTGCCCACATGTGTAACACGGCGAAAAGTCAACGTAATGATGACCGCAGTTAAAACAGAGGCCAGGATCCAAGGATCGGTGATCCAGACTGGAGTTATGCCTAAGAAGACATTTCGAAGAGTTCCACCTGAGATAGATGCAACAGTGGCGATAAAGGCAATGCCTCCATAATCGAGACCACGATCTGCTGCAATGCGAGCTCCAACGAGAGCGAAGACAAAAGTCGAGAGCAGGTCAAGTGCATGAAGCAAAGTCATGCAAGGAGTTTACTCTTTTATCGGCTCTGGTTTTGCTAATTCGGTGAGCGCATCTTCACTCACGCGGTAAACAGTCCAACTATCCATCGCCTTTGCACCGAGCGACTTATAGAACTCAATTGCTGGAGTGTTCCAATCTAAAACCCACCATTGGAATCGACCATAACCACGCTCTTCGCAGATTGCTGCTAAATGTTTCAGTAGCGCTTTACCGTAACCTTTGCCGCGATATTGCGGACGAATGAAGAGATCCTCTAGATAAATTCCATGCTTACCTTGCCATGTTGAATAGTTGAGGAACCAGATTGCAAGACCCGCGATTGCACCATCAACTTCAACAATCTCACAAAATACTTTTGGGCTCTCTCCGAAGAAGCTTTCCATAATTTGTTGGTGAGTTGCCTTGGCATCATCGGGCGCCTTCTCATAGACCGCGAGTTCGTAGATCAACGCGAGAATTTCTTCGGTATCGGCGGCGGTGGCTGGTCTAATCTGCATAGCCACACACTACTTTGCCGGGCTGCACATTTCTGCAAAATTGTTGCAATCGGATTACAAGATTGCCTTTTTCCGCCTGATTCTGAAGGCTCTGCAGAATGGCTGCAGTAGGATTCCCGACATGTCATTGAACACAGAGTTGAGTACAGATAAGAATTGGTGGCGTCAGGCTGCCATCTACCAAATTTATCCCCGTAGTTTTGCAGATACTGATGGAAATGGAATCGGCGATCTCAAGGGCGTGACTTCTCGGGTGGACTATCTCAAATCTTTAAGCATTGATGCGGTGTGGCTCTCTCCCTTCTACCCATCGGCTCTCGCCGATGGTGGCTACGATGTCGATGACTATCGCAATGTAGATCCAAAACTCGGAACACTTGCAGACTTCGATGAGATGCTCGGCGCTCTCCATAAAGAAGGCATCCGAGTATTTGTAGATATCGTTCCAAATCACTCTTCAAATCTTCATGAGTGGTTTAAAGAAGCAATCGCGGCAAAGCCAGGTTCACCCGAGCGCAATCGCTATATCTTCCGTGACGGTAAAGGCGCCAATGGCGAACTGCCACCAACAGATTGGCCATCGCACTTTGCGCCATCAGCGTGGACACACGAATCAGTTTGGGGCGGCACGAGCAACCAGTGGTACATGCACTGGTTCGCACCTGAGCAGCCTGACTGGAACTGGGATAACCCTGAAATCGAAGTTGACTTTCTTGCAACTCTTAAGTTCTGGGCAGATCGCGGCGTTGACGGTTTCCGAATCGATGTTGCACATGCGCTAAAAAAGGATCTCTCTGAGCCACTTCGTATGCGTAGCACCATGGAATATGACGCTCCACAAAATATCGATGGCACCGGAATCCTGATGGACCGCAATGAAGTAATTGAGGTCTACAAGACTTGGCGCAAACTCTTCAACTCTTACAATCCCCCACGAGTTGCTGTCGCTGAAGCAAATGTTCACCCAAGTCGCTTGCCGCTTTATGCCAGCGAAGAGACTCTTGGTCAATGTTTTGATTTCCGCTTTATTGAAGCAAACTTTGATGCGATTAGCTTCAAGCGTTGTGTCACCGAAAGTCTTGAATTAGCAAAGCAGAATAACTCTTCTACAACGTGGACTCTCGGAAACCACGATCAGATGCGATATGCAACAAAGCAAGGGCTGCATCCGATCGTAGATCGCCAAGAGTGGCTGCTTACAGATGGCAGATCGCACCACCTTGATATTGAGATTGGTATTCAATGTTCAGTTGCTGCTAATGCCTTTATCCTCGCGCTACCTGGCTGTACCTACATCTATCAGGGCGATGAACTCGGCCTTCATGAGGTAGTCGATATCCCGGAAGATCAGATTCAAGACCCGCAGTATTTGCGCAATCTCAAGCAGCAGAAGGGTCGCGATGGTTGTCGCGTTCCACTACCTTGGAAGAGCGGTGGCGAGAACTATGGTTTCGGAACAGGAACGCCTCATCTTCCACAGCCAGAGTGGTTTGCTAACTACTCGGTTGAGGCAGAGGCGTTAAATCCTGATTCGCCGCTAGAAATATTCCGCAAGGCGCTCAAGCTCCGTCGCGAACTTCAATGTGGTGAAGAGATTACTTGGCATGAGACAACAAGTGATGGTGTGCTGCACTTTAGTCGTCCAAATGGTTGGAACTGCATCACCAACTTCAAGAGCGGAAAGTACGCATTGCCAGAAGGCGTAGTTGAAAAGGGTCAAGTGCTCTTAACAACTCAGCCACTTGTTGATGGCAAAGTACCGGCAGCAACGACTGTGTGGTTCAAAGCGTAAGCTTGTGAACCGTTAAAGCTGGTTTAAAGCGTAAGCTTAAGAAACTCCGATGATGTCGACAACGAAGATCAAAGTTTCATTGGGACCAATTGGGCCTGAACCTGCAGCTCCGTAACCCATCTCAGGAGGCAATACCAAGAGGCGACGTCCGCCAACCTTTGCGCCAGGTAGACCCTTCTGCCATCCCTCAACAACTTGTGCCAATGGGAATGTCGCTGGCTGTCCGACCCAAGAAGATTCAATTACCTGACCGGTAGACCAAGCCATGAGGTAGTAGTGCACTGTCAATGTTGATGTTGGAAGAACTTCTGCACCAGTTCCGACAATTATGTCCTGAGTTGTAAGCGCTGCAGGTGGTGTTCCTGTTGGAGCACCAACCTGTGGGACTTCACCAGCATTTGCTGAAACAGTTGGAAGAGCTCCGGTGGAACCTGCAGCAGATGAAGCAGACGATGATGTTGATGCGGTATCAGGTGAATTCATTTGAAGTGCTCCTAAGGCTGCGAGCGCTACGAGTGATAGCGCCAAGATTGAGGCGATGATG
>JBFYOW010000100.1:0-3290 GCA_041303595.1 Actinomycetes bacterium | reverse complement strand
CATTGCAAGGAAAAGCAGAAGCAGAGTGACGGTGGAAAGGTCGTAGAACACGTTACTTAATTGAGGCTAGTGTCTTTGCAATCTCATCGACTGCAGATCCGACGGCAACCTCAGATTTTTCACCGCTCTTGCGGACGCGCACTTCTACATTTCCTTGTTCAAGTGCCTTGCCGACGACGACAATCATTGGGATTCCGATGAGTTCGGCATCTTTAAATTTCACGCCTGGGCTAGTGCCGCGGCGATCATCGAGCATGACAGAGATGCCGCGACCTTCAAGATCTACAGCAATCTTCTCAGCTGCTTCAAAGAGAGAATCATCTTTTCCGGCCACAACTACATGCACCTTCGCGGGCGCAACTTCGACCGGCCATGAAAGTCCGATTTCATCATGAGTCTGTTCTGCAATCGCAGCAACTGCGCGAGATACACCAATGCCGTATGAGCCCATCGTGACTACCTGGCTCTTGCCATTTTGATCTAGAACGGTGAGATTAAGTGCATCTGCGTACTTGCGACCAAGCTGGAAGATATGGCCTATCTCAATTGCGCGGTCAATAACTACAGCAGTATCGCACTTTGGACAGGAATCACCTTCACGTACAACCACCGCTTCGATGTAATGATCAACTTCAAAGTCACGACCATTAACGACGTTGAGGGCATGCTTATCTTTAGCATTAGCACCTGTCACCCATGAAGTTCCTGGTGCAATACGAGGATCTGCGTAAACCGTGATGCCATTTTTCTTTGCATCCTGAGGGCCAATATATCCCTTAACGAGTCCAGGGAACTTTGCGAAATCTGGTTCTTCAAAGACACGAATCTCGTTTACGCCTGGCATATTTGCCTGCAGGCGCTTAATATCAACTTCGCGATCTCCTGGAACAAGGACAGAGATTGCAATCGTATCAGCCATCAGCATGACATTCTTCAGAGTTGATGCGCCGGTATATCCCCCATCAAATTTTGAGTTAAGGAGTTCAACTAGCGAATCTATCGTTGGTGTATTTGGTGAATCAAAAACTTCTAAAGCGCCAACACTAGAAGAATCAGCAGATGCCACCTTGGTTGTCATCGCCTCAACATTTGCAGCGTACCCACACTTTGGACAGAGTACGTAAGTATCTTCGCCGGTTGGACAAGGAGCGAGGAATTCTTCTGATGAAGATCCGCCCATAGCGCCAGCGACAGCAGAGACTATGTTGTATTTCATTCCAAGGCGATCGAAAGTCTTAATGTAGGCAGCGCGGTGCTTCTGATATGACTCAACAAGACCTTCATCGGTCAGGTCAAATGAATATGAATCCTTCATAACGAATTCGCGACCTCGGATGATTCCAGAACGTGGTCGAGCTTCATCACGATACTTGGTCTGAATCTGATAGAGCGAAAGTGGAAGATCTTTATACGACGAATACTCGCCCTTCACCATTAAGGTAAACATCTCTTCGTGAGTAGGACCCAAAAGATAGTCTGTGCCTTTTCGATCTTGGAGGCGGAATAAATCTGGTCCGTATTCGGTCCAGCGATTGGTCTGCTCGTATGGATCCTTGGGCAACATCGCTGGGAAGTGAACTTCCTGGAATCCTGCCGAGTCCATCTCTTGGCGAACTACGTTTTCGATATTGCGAAGGGTGATTACTCCAAGTGGCAGCCATGAGTAGATACCGGCAGCAACGCGTCGAATATAACCTGCACGTACTAGAAGACGGTGACTTGGAACCTCAGCATCAGCTGGGTCATCACGCAGGGTACGAAGAAAGAGTGTGGACATTCGCAACATGCTGCGAACCCTACCGCTTGTCTATCGTTTCAATGGCTTGCGCCATCTGAAAAATTAGGAAGTTACGACGGAAGGTTCGCCTGAAGCAACGCCTGCGGCTTCCATCTCTTCAGCAAGACGCATCGCCTCTTCAATGAGAGTCTCAACAATCTGCGCCTCAGGTACGGTCTTGATCACCTGACCCTTTACAAAGATCTGACCTTTACCGTTACCTGATGCAACGCCCAGATCTGCCTCACGCGCTTCACCTGGACCATTAACAACGCAACCCATTACTGCGACGCGAAGTGGAACGGTCATTCCTTGCAAACCGGCCTGCACCTTCTCTGCCAATGTGTAGACATCCACCTGCGCACGACCACATGATGGGCATGAGACGATTTCAAGTTTACGTTGGCGCAAGTTAAGCGATTCGAGGATCGACATACCAACTTTGATCTCTTCAACTGGAGGCGCTGAGAGAGATACGCGAATAGTGTCGCCAATACCTTCTGCCAAGAGAATTCCAAATGCTGTGGCAGATTTGATTGTGCCTTGGAAAATTGGACCAGCCTCGGTAACGCCGAGGTGTAATGGATAATCACATTGAGCAGCCAAGAGACGGTATGCGTTGACCATTGTCACTGGATCGTGATGCTTTACCGAAATTTTGATATTGCTAAACCCGTGCTCTTCAAAGAGTGATGCCTCCCAGAGAGCTGACTCCGCCAATGCTTCTGGGGTCGCCTTGCCATATTTTGCGAGGAGACGTGGATCAAGTGAGCCAGCATTAACACCGATTCGAATTGGAATACCCGCATCTCCGGCAGCCTTTGCAACTTCCTTTACCTTGTCATCAAATTGCTTGATGTTGCCTGGGTTGACTCGCACTGCGGCGCAACCAGCATCAATAGCAGCGAAGATGTACTTAGGCTGAAAATGAATATCTGCAATTACAGGAATCTGTGACTTCTTAGCAATCTGCGCCAGCGCATCTGCATCATCTTGAGATGGGACAGCGACGCGAACTATCTGACATCCAGCAGCGGTGAGTTCTGCAATCTGCTGAAGGGTTGCGTTGACATCGGATGTCAGGGTTGTGCACATTGATTGAACGCTGACTGGGGAATCAGAGCCAACTCCTACATTTCCGACCATAAGCTGCTTCGTCTTACGACGTGGAGCAAGTGGCTTGAGAGGGGCGCTTGGAATTCCGAGATCAACCATGAACCGTATTCTGCCTGATTTTTAAAGATTGAGCGAGACAGGATTGATGATGTCGGCGATAACCAAGATTATTGTGAGAATTCCCAAGAGAACGACTACTACCCCAGTAATTGGTGTTAGGACATTCACATCAATCGGAGCCGGACGTGGCTTGCGTCGAAGGCGAGCAAAGAGCGCACGCACCTCATCTGCAATCGCCACCGCCATGTGGCCACCATCGAGCGGCAAGATTGGCAACAAATTGAAAATACCAACAAATATATTGAGCGATGCGACTAAGAGAAGGAATGTTGTTAAC
>JBFYOW010000099.1:0-3330 GCA_041303595.1 Actinomycetes bacterium | reverse complement strand
GGTCTCTAGCGTCACTATTGAAACGGCGAAGTATTCTTAAGTAGTATCTGCCCCATGAAGCAGCTACAGAATTTCATCAACGGCAAGTCAGTAGATTCAAAGTCAGGTGAGACTACAACTCTCGTCAATCCAGCAACAGGTCAACCTTTTGCCACCGCACCAATATCAAATGCTGCCGATGTAGATGCAGCAATGAAGTCAGCAAGTGATGCATTCGTTGATTGGCGTGACTCAACTCCATCAGAGCGCCAACGCGCATTACTCAAGATTGCTGATGCGATCGAAGCCCGTGCAGATGAGTTTGTAGCAATCGAATCCGAGAACTGCGGAAAGCCACTAGGTCTCACCGCTTCCGAAGAAGTTCCACCAATGGTCGATCAGATTCGCTTCTTCGCAGGTGCTGCACGTAACCTGGAAGGAAAATCAGCTGGCGAGTACATGCGCGGAATGACTTCATTTATTCGTCGCGAGCCAGTTGGTGTCTGCGCACAGGTAACTCCTTGGAACTATCCGATGATGATGGCTGTCTGGAAATGGGCGCCAGCAATTGCCGCTGGTAACACCGTTGTCTTGAAGCCAAGTGATACAACACCAGCATCCACAGTATTTATGGCACAGGTAATGTCCGAGTTCCTTCCTGATGGCGTAATCAATGTTGTCACTGGCGAGCGCGCAACAGGAGCGCTTCTCGTCGAGCACAACACTCCAGCGATGGTTTCAATAACCGGTTCAGTTGGAGCAGGTATGGCGGTAGCAGGTGCGGCTGCGAAGTCGCTTAAGCGCGTACACCTCGAACTCGGTGGGAAAGCTCCAGTAGTCGTCTTCAATGATGCCGATCTTGCAGCTGCAGCAGAAGGAATCGCGATCGCTGGCTTCTTCAATGCGGGACAGGATTGCACCGCTGCTACTCGCGTCTTAGTTCAAGAGGGCGTCTATGAAGAGATGGTGAAGATGCTGGCAGATCAGGCGACAAATCAGATTGCCATGGGTATGCCAGATCAAGATGTATTGGTCGGTCCGGTTAACAATGCCAACCAATTCGAGCGCGTCTCTGGCTTTATCTCACGCGTGCCATCACACGCTCGCATTGTTGCTGGCGGCCAGCCGACAGGAATTCCGGGCTACTTCATCGCCCCAACCGTTATCGCAGACCTCAAACAGAGCGATGAACTCATCCAATCCGAGATCTTTGGCCCAGTCATCACAATCCAGAAGTTCAAGGATGAGGCCGAGGCTGTCGCAATGGCCAATGGCGTCGATTACGGCCTAGCTTCATCGGTCTGGACTAAAGATCATGGTCGCGCGATGCGCATGGCCAAGGCCTTCGACTTCGGCTGCGTCTGGATTAACACCCATATTCCACTGGTGGCTGAGATGCCTCATGGTGGATACAAGCGCAGCGGTTATGGCAAGGACCTCTCCAGCTATGGTTTCGAGGATTACACCCGAATCAAGCACGTCATGAGCAATATCAACGCCTAACCATCACGACGGCAGCGCTGAAATTTTCTCCTGAAACGCCCTCGCAAAACCTCATTTTAGGTTTGGCCTACGGGCCAATGGGTTACATACTTAGCCCTGCAAAACCGTCCCTTGTACCGGCTAGATAAACCAAGCGCTCGCTTGCCTTATCGATTAACAAAAGGAGCCCATCGATGGCTAAGAAACCTCTATCAGAAGAAGCACGTTCAATTCTCAATTCTCGCGTATCACGTCGTGCAGTTCTTGCAGGCGCTGGCGCAGTTGCTGGTGCTTCGGCGCTCGCTTCATGCGGTTCAGGCGGGGGAGCAGATGCAGCAAATCAAGTTCGTTGGGCTAACTGGACCCTCTACTTAGATGTAGATGATTCAGGAAAGAAGTACCCAACTCTTGAAGCATTCGAAAAAGAATTTGGTCTAGATGCAGTTTATTCAGAAGATATCAACGATAACGATGAGTTCTTCGGCAAGGTACAAGGCCAGTTAAAACTCGGTGAAGACATTGGTTACGACCTTGTCACACCGACAGATTGGATGGCGGCACGCTTTATCCGTCTTGGTTACACACAGAAGTTTGATAAGGCAAATATTCCAAATGCTAAGAACATTCTTGACTCACTTGCATCACCATCATTTGATCCAAACCGCGACAGCTCACTTACATATCAGAGCATCATGGCAGGACTCGGATGGAACACTGCAGTAAATCCAAAGGGTATGAAGTCAATTGACGACCTCTGGACTCCACAGAACAAGGGCAAGGTCATTGTTCTCTCTGAAATGCGTGACACCATTGGCGTCATCTTGCTTTCACAGGGTGTAGATATCACCACAGTGACTGAAGATCAGTTCATGAATGCAGTTGACTTCCTCGAGAAGAAGATTGCTGATGGCTTTATTCGCGGCGTTAAGGGCAACGAGTACAAGGAAGATCTCATCTCAGGCGATGCAACAGCAGTAATTGCATGGGCTGGCGATCTATTCCAGCTTTCAAATGAGAATGAGGGCAAGTTTGACTTCGCTATCCCAGAGTCAGGCGGAACTATCTCAGGCGATAACTTCATCATCCCATCAACAGCATCTGCTGAGGGCAAGAAGAACGCTGAAACCCTCATCAACTACTACTACGACCCAGCTATTGCAGCTGAAGTAGCCGCTTACGTCAACTATGTAACCCCAGTAAAGGGTGCACAAGAAGAGATGGCGAAGTTCGATCCAGAGCTTGCACAGTCTGAGTACATCTTCCCAACTGAGAAGACACTCTCACGTCTGAACGTCTTCAAGGCACTTACACCTACTGAGGAGTCTGCTTGGACAGAGGCATTCCAAAAGGCTGCTGGTAACTAAGTGACACCAATTTCTTCAGCGCGCGGTGACCTTCGCATTACGAATGTCACAAAGAGTTATGGTGATTTCACCGCAGTTAACGATCTCTCGTTAACAATTCCAGAAGGTTCATTCTTTGCACTCCTTGGACCTTCAGGATGCGGTAAGACCACAACTTTGCGAATGGTCGCCGGCCTTGAAGAGCCAACTGCGGGAACTATCTCCCTCGGTAACACTGATATCACTTTTACAAAGCCATATCAGCGTCCCATCAATACCGTCTTCCAGAACTATGCGCTCTTTCCTCATTTAACAATCTTTGAGAACATCGCATTTGGTCTACGTCGACGTGGCATTAAAGATGTGAAGGAACAAGTTGAGAAGGCTCTCGATCTGGTAGAGCTTTCTCACTTGTCCGCACGAAAGCCGACACAGCTCTCAGGTGGACAACAGCAGCGCATCGCACTTGCTCGCGCAATTGTGAACCGCCCGGCACTTCTACTTCTCGATGAGCCTCTTGGTGCAC
>JBFYOW010000098.1:0-3471 GCA_041303595.1 Actinomycetes bacterium | reverse complement strand
CGCTTGGGTGACAGCATCTGGCGAGAAGATGTCCAAGTCTCTCGGTAATTCACTTCAGGTGCATGAGCTCCTTAAGACAACACGCGGAATCGAACTCCGTTGGTATTTAGGTTCAGCTCATTATCGTTCCATGCTCGAGTTCTCACATGAGGCGTTAGCAGAGTCTGCAACAGCGTTCCGTCGCATCGAATCTTTCTTACATCGCTCAGTTGAAATTCTTGGAAATGAGCCAACACCAGTACTGGGCGCTGCTTTCATTGATGCAATGAATGATGATTTAGCAGTACCAACTGCTCTCGCGTCTATCTCAGAAGCTCTTCGACTTGGCAATTCGGCAATCACATCAGGCGATAAGGCTGTTATTGCATCTTCGGCCAATGAGATTCGTGGTGCGCTGGAAGTTCTAGGTTGCGATCCTTTTGATCCAGCGTTTGCATCTGCATCTACTAATGATGATGTGACAACGGCTCTCGATGGCACTATCAAACTTGCGCTCTCACAGCGTGAAGCTGCACGAGTAAGAAAAGATTTTGAAAGCTCTGATGCAATTCGCGATGGCCTAAGCGCTCTCGGAATTGTTATCGAAGATACAGCGCAAGGGCCACGATGGTCGATCTCACGTAAGACTGAAGGAAGTGGTTCATAATGGCCGGAAATTCAAAGCCTCGCGGCGCAGTACGTAAATCTAAGAAGGGGCCAACAGTTGGCTCCGGTGGCAACCGCAAGCGTGGATTAGAAGGTAAAGGTCCAACACCTAAGGCTGAGGATCGGCCGTATCACGCAGCGCATAAGGCGAAGAAGCGAGCAGAGAAATCTTCCGAGAAGCGCCCTGCAGCCGCTCGACTTCCAAAGTCAGAGATGCCCAAAGGTGAAATCGTCTCTGGTCGTAATGCTGTTCTTGAAGCACTTCGTGAGAGCGTTCCGGCGACTGAAATTATGGTTGCGCGCGGAGTCGATATCGATGATCGCATCGCAGAGTCGTTACAGCTCGCTCTCAACCATGGACTTCAGATTAAGGAAGTTCATCGTGCTCAACTCGAAACGATTGCGCCAAATAGCCAGGGAATCATTCTCGGTATTAAGCCATTCCAGTATTCAAGTTATGAGGAAATCTGCGATCGCGCCAAGGGTGCAAAGTTAATTGTTGCCCTTGATGGCGTAACCGACCCAAGAAACCTTGGAGCTGTAACCCGATCAGCAGCAGCCTTTGGAGCCTCTGGAATCATTATTCCTGAGCGTAGAGCTGCAGCTGTAACAGCATCGGCTTGGAAGACCTCAGCGGGAGCAGCTGCACGACTTCCAATCGCACAGGTGACAAATCTTGCTCGCACCATTGATGATGCAAAGAAGCGTGGCATGTTTGTAATCGGTCTTGACGGTGATTCTGATGTTCAGCTATCAGAGATGAAGGTTGCTAAAGAAGATTTGATGATTATCGTCGGATCTGAAGGTAAAGGGCTTGCACGTTTGACTCGCGAAAAATGCGATCTCATTGTTTCAATTCCAATCTCATCTTCCACCGAGTCCCTCAACGCATCTGTTGCCACCTCAATCACATTGTTCTGGATTGATGAGCAGCGCCGTAAGGGTTAAGCGATGAAGTACAACCGTTTTATTGTCTGCGGTGACTCGTATAGCGAGGGCATGTCTGATGAAATGGTTGGCGGTAAATACCGTGGCTGGGCAGATCGTGTTGCGGATGAATTAGCAAAACACTCAGAGGGCTTTACTTACTCAAATTTAGCAATCCGTGGAAAGTTAGTGCACCAAGTAGTCAACGATCAGGTTCCTGATGCGCTCAAGATGGTTACAGGAAAAGATACCTTGATCTCATTCCATGCGGGCGCAAATGATGCGCTTCGTCCAGGGTACGACGCCGCAAAGACAATTGCGCAGTACCAAGAAGCGGTTCGTCAGATTGCAAAGTCTGGTGCGAGCATCTTGCTCTTTACTGTCTTAGAAGATACCGGCAATAAAGGCCGAGGTTCAGAAGTGTGGAAGAAGCGTTTCTCAGAATACAACGAAGCGATTCGAGAAGTTGGCCTTGAAGTCGGAGCAATAATCTCGGATGCAAACGGACTAGATTTCTTCAGCGATAACCGCTTCTTAGCTTTCGATCGCCTTCACCTAAATGTTGAAGGACACTGGCGTGCGGCGCAAGGCGTCTTAGAGGTGCTCGACTATCCATATGACGCTGCTTGGAGAACTCCGCTTCCTCCAGCTAAGCCAACGCCATGGATAAAAGAGCGTATTACAGGGGTTTTATGGTTCTTCGTCTTCGCCCTCCCATGGATATGGCGCCGTCTTCGCGGTAAGTCATCAGGCGATGGCCGTACAGCAAAATACCCGCAGCCAATTTCTTGGCCACGGGTATAACGCTTAACTAGTAACTATATAACTCGTACTGTCCAAGTAAATGAATATGTGCCAGGACCGACAAGGTACTTATCTAAAGTGTCTGGACCACATGAAGCTGTTCCAACTCCGCGGTGCGCAGCATCGATATGTACAACAGCGTTACCAGATGACTTCACTTCAACATTATGAGTCTTATCTGCTAACTCGGTAGCTCGATTTGAAGTCACTGAAACTTGGCGTGGCTTATCGAGATCAACACGAAGGCCCTTTCCATCGTTTCCAGTTAACTCAAACCAACGCACAGCAGCATGTCCACCGTTTTCTTGCGGACGAACATAAGGAACATACTGCTCTGCAACCGATGAGTTCCAACGATGGATTCGTCCGATTGAACGATCTGGATAAGTTTCGTGCGGACCTGAACCCAGGTAGGTGTAGCTGCTTAGCTTTCCATCAATCTCAAAATTGATTCCGACGCGCGCTAAATCTTCGAGCTGCTTTGGAATGACGATTGTCTCTTTAACGGAGAAACCATCTACAACTGGAGTGATGACCTGGACCTGCTTAATGCTAAATCCAGTGCTGGTCTCCCAGATGCTTGTAACCTTTCGACTCTTTGCAGATTCTGTGATTGTGCAGTCGGTGCGGTTGAGTTCACGAACCCCGTAACGCTCCCACTTGGTTGCGATATGACCGATGCGATCATTATCAGTTGGTGCTCGCCAGAGAGAAAGTTCTGGGGCAAAAACTGCTGATGGAATCTGTATTTCACCAGCTTCATTGACCGAACCTTCAAAGTAAGGATTGCTCTTTTCAGCTGCAACCGTATTGGCCTTTGATGGAAGCGGGAATTGGGTCCATCCAATTTCAGTTGAGGAAGGAGCCCAAGCGGTGCTGCTTCGGCGGACAAGTGAGAAGGTAATAAAACGCTCACCCTTGCCATCAGCCTTCAACAAGGCTGGAGATTTCACAGTAAATCGCCCTGTTTTACGCGCTCCTACTGCAGGAAGTTTGACCCGACCGCCATCAACGTTGAGACCATCTCGGGTAATTGACCAGATGAGGTCGAATTCAGAGAGATCAGAGAAGAACTGCTTATTGAAGATAGTGAAC
>JBFYOW010000097.1:0-3501 GCA_041303595.1 Actinomycetes bacterium | reverse complement strand
GCATCTGGCGCTGCACACGTGCAAGCTTGTTGATGACTTCAACCATGTGAACCGGAATACGAATCGTGCGAGCTTGGTCAGCCATCGCACGAGTAATCGCCTGACGGATCCACCATGTTGCGTATGTTGAGAACTTGTAACCCTTTGTATAGTCGAACTTCTCAACTGCACGGATAAGACCGAGGTTACCTTCCTGGATCAAGTCCAAGAACAACATTCCACGACCGGTGTAACGCTTTGCAAGAGAAACTACGAGGCGAAGGTTCGCTTCGAGAAGGTGATTCTTTGCGCGCTTTCCATCTTCAACAATCCACTCGAGCTCGCGCTTGAGCTTTTTATCGAGCTTCTTATCGTTGAGCAACTTCTCTTCTGCAAAGAGACCGGCTTCAACGCGCGTTGCAAGTTCTACTTCGAGCTCTGCGTTAAGAAGAGCAACTCGGCCAATCTGCTTGAGGTAATCCTTAACTGGGTCAGCTGTTGCACCAGCGGTAAGAACTGTCTGCTCTGGTGGGAGGCGCTTGATTTCAGTCTGAACGAAACGAGCCTGCTCATTGAAGAAGTAGAGCAAATCCTCCAGGTTCTTGAGGTAACCCTGGTTAACAGATTCCGTGATGATCTTTGCTGACTTGTCAGTGAAAGTATTCATCGCAAACATCTGCTGAACTTGCTTGAAAGTTAGTGCCTTCGCCTCAGCCTGATCAATATTGTGCTTTGCTGGAACTTCGCGACCATGGCTCTTGCCATTAATCGCTTCAATGATCATATGGATGTTCTTTAGGTCTTTCTTATGCTTTTCGCGCTCGTTCTTATCTTCCTCATCATCATCTGACTCAGAATCGAGAAGGAGGAATGAACCTTCTTCAAACTTGCTCTTCTCTTCAGTGACATCGACTACGCGTGTCTTGCTGCCATCTGCTTCAGCATCAATAATCTCTGCTGCCTCTGCAATCAGAGTGTCTACATCTTCAATTTCAACTTCTTCAACAACGATCTCGTTACCATCTTCATCGAGAACAATTGCTTTTTCGCTCTTTGCCGCTGGCGCATCTTCTCCCTTAGCGGTTTCCACAACAGGTGCTGGAGCTGGAGCGACAAGAGCAAGTTCTGCCTTTGAGAGTGGCTTAATCTTGAGCTTTGCAGCTTTTAGAGCTTCGCGATCGAGTTCGAGTTGTCCATCTAGTTTGCGCGCTTCCTGAGCGAGCGCACGAAGATCCGCTGTTACCTCTTTATTGGATCGGTAATTGATCTTCTTCTTTTCGAAAATTTCTACGATCTCTGCATGGCGCTTGTTCTTTGCCATAAGGTCAAGGATCTGTTGGACATCAGATGCATCAAGGACCTTCTTGTATTCAATCTTCTCTGGCTTTGGTGGAGCAACCTTCTTAACCGGTGCTGCCTTCTTAGCGACAACCTTCTTCGCTGGCGCTACCTTCTTCACAGCTGCCTTCTTTACCGGCGCCGCTTTCTTTGCGGGTGCAGCCTTCTTTGCTACGGCCTTCTTAACAGGAGTTGTCTTCTTCGCCACTGCTTTTTTAGCAGCTGCCTTGTTTTTGAGCGCACTAGTAGAAGCCACAATTGTCCTTTGGTTTTTTCGAACTAATTTCGAGATTATCTATCTCGAACTGCTCGAAGTGATAGGCATATTATACCCAGAGAAAATCGCTAAATCAGCGTGAAATTTGGGCAACAGCTAGGGCGTGGCGGACCGCTTCACCCACAGATTCGGCCTCGACCAAGAATCCGTCGTGGCCAAAGTCGGATGAGATAGTAATCAGGGGCTCTGCAGTCGGAACCAGCTCAGCAACCTCAACCTGAAGTCGAGGTGGGAAGAGTCGATCGGTGTCAATGGAGACAACCACGACCGGGACCGTGATTGATTTGAGCGCCTGAACCACATCCCCGCGGTCGCGACCCACATCATGAGAGTTCATCGCATCCGTGAGGGCGATATAGGTATTGGCATCAAAGCGCTTCGCCAACTTAATGGCCTGATGATCCAGGTAGGACTCAACGGCGTAGCGACCAGTCTCATCGCCTTGTAATTGTCGACCAAAGCGGACATCCATCTCGGACTCAGTGCGATATGTCAGATGGGCAATGCGGCGCGCAATTCCCATACCCTCAACTGGACCAACCTCTTGCTCGTAATAATCACCAGAGTTGAAGTTGGGATCTGACTTTATTGCGCGGATTTGAATCGCAGCGGTACCAATCTGATCACCTGTTGCTACCGCAGAGGATCCAATAGTGCAGATTGCTCCAATTCGATGTGGAAGTTGGATCGCCCATTCAAGTGCGCGCATTCCACCAAGTGAAGGACCGACTGCGAGTAAATATTTTTCAATTCCAAGTGCATCACTAAATGCAACTTCTGCATTCACCATGTCGCGGATTGTCACAATCGGAAAACGTGAACCATAACGTTTTCCATCAGGAGCGATACTTGATGGTCCGGTTGATCCCTGACAGCCACCAATCACATTAGGGCAGACGATAAAGTATTTATCGGTATCAAATGGCAGACCAGGCCCGACCATCTGTGGCCACCAAGCGGGAACATCTGACCATCCGGTCATCGCATGGTTGATGAGGATTGCATTATCTTTCTTTTCGTTGAGAGTTCCCCAACTTTGATACGCAATAGTGATATCTGGAAGTACCTCACCGTTTTCAAGGAGAAGGTAACCAATTTTGATGAACTTGCGCTCACCAGGATCATCGCCTTCTAGCCACGCACCGGTGACTTGGGGGTTGGGAACTCTGCTCATCTCAATAAACTTCCTTCACGCACTTGCAAGAACACCATGGTGGTGGCCTGCCTGGTCGTCACCCGGAGCACCCCACCGCGGTGGAGGGTTGCCGTTCGACTAGCCGGGGCTTGATGTCGAAACTCGTGACCTGGGCAAAATTCTAACCTATGGCAATCGCTCCTTACTCAAATATTGCGCTGACCACCTTTGGGTGAAGCTCTCTTCGCATTGAGGCAAAGGACTCAGGCGGCCAGCCGGCATTGAAAACACGTCGCAGCAGCGCGGCCAACGGATAGCGCTCATCATCTTCAAGAGCGCGATCGAGCGCCTTCTGGGCCAAGGCCCCGTCACCACCTTCATAGGCCATGGCGGCAACGATGCAGGCAATAGGTGAAACATGACCAATTGGAGCAAGGCGTAAAAGTTCTCGCCACATCATGAAATAGAGATCGTAGGTATCTTCGTTATGAACTCCCATCGCATAGTCGCGTACCTGCACATCTCCCATGCGCCCAATCATTCGAGCTACTAAGGTCCGATTTGTTGCGCCGTAACCCATACGAAATTCATCGAGAAGTAAGTCCATAGTCTCCACTCCATCACGGCGTAGTGCGCTGATATTGGGATCCTCTTCAGAGAAAGTAAAAGAAGAGACTTCACTGACCCATGAAAGTTTCAGTGATTGCGGATCAGCTGCGAGAGTCTCAATCAACTCTGAGATGTTCTCAAATGGCATCGGTATACCTGCCAC
>JBFYOW010000096.1:0-3540 GCA_041303595.1 Actinomycetes bacterium | reverse complement strand
CTTCAATAATTGTTGTACCGGCAGGAGCCTTGAAGTCAGGGAATGCACGGTACTTTGCAGGAGGCTCTGGCGCATTGATCTTCTTTGGTGTTGGTGCAGGTGCACGCCAACCATGAATGCACCAGTTCTTATAGAAAGGCGTGTAAACCTTGTATGGCGTTCCATCACTTGGCTTAACAACACGACCCGGATAGACGGCATATGGGCTGCCGGTGCTGATCAGATTAATTCCAGCAGCGGCCACTCGTGCATCTCGCTCTGCACCATAACGTTCTGGTTCTGCTGAGATGTGGACCTCTGTAGCTCCGTAGAGATCCATTAATTCTTTGATGACTTTAACCTGATCGCCTTCAACAATATGAAGGCGATTTCCAAGTGACTCATCTAAAGCGCGAAGTGAGTTGCTCATATAGGCGAGTAACTTCTCGCCAGCTTCAGAAATCTGTTGCTTATCGAGGATAAAGAGTGGAACTACCTCATCACTACCTTCAATAGCTGCGTTCAGCGCTGGATGGTCGCTAATCCGAAGATCGCGACGGAACCAAACTATTGAACGTTTCACCTACTTGTGAAGTTGCTCGACAGTTGCATCCCAGCCAGTTACATCTTCTGGCTTACGTGGGCCCTTACCTACGTAGCGAGCAGATGGGCGGATCAAACGACCGGTGCGCTTCTGCTCGAGAATGTGTGCTGACCAACCTGCAGTACGTGCAGCGGTAAACATTGATGTAAATAGCGGAGCTGGAACTTCTGCAAAGTCCAAGATAATTGCAGCCCAGAACTCAACGTTAGTCTCGAGAACACGATCTGGTTGACGCTCGCGAAGTTCCTTCAAAGCCGCCTGCTCGAGTGCCTCTGCAACTGCATAACGTGGAGCGTTGAGCTCCTTTGCGGTGCGGCGAAGTGTGCGAGCGCGTGGATCTTCTGCGCGATAAACACGGTGACCAAAGCCCATCAAGCGCTCCTTACGATCAAGGAGTCCCTTTACATAAGCCTCTGCGTTGCCTGACTTTTCAACTTCTTCAATCATATGAAGTACGCGTGATGGAGCACCACCGTGAAGTGGGCCAGACATTGCACCGATTGCACCTGAAAGCGCTGCTGCAACATCTGCACCAGTTGATGCAATAACGCGAGAGGTAAATGTTGATGCATTCATTCCATGCTCTGCTGCAGATACAAAGTATGCATCGATTGCACGAACGTGAAGAGGATCTGGCTCTCCGCGCCAGCGAATCATCATGCGCTCTACAACGGTGTGTGCTTTATCAATCTCTGATTCTGGAACCGGAGCTGCAACAATGCCGCGAGCAGCTTGTGCAAGGTATGAGAGAACCATGACTGATGCGCGTGCAAGGTTACTGCGAGCTTCGGCATCATCAATATCAAGCAGTGGCTTGAATCCCCATGCTGGTGCAAGCATTGCAATTGCTGATTGCACATCTACGCGAACATCGCCAGAGTGAACAGGAAGTGGGAATGGCTCTGCATTTGGAAGACCTGGGTTGAACTCATCATCAACGAGAAGTCCCCATACATTTCCAAATGAAACTCGACCTACGAGATCTTCAATGTCGACGCCGCGATAGCGAAGTGCGCTACCTTCTTTATCAGGCTCTGCGATCTCTGATTCAAAAGCAATAACGCCTTCTAGACCTGGCTTGAAATCATCTGACATGTTCGGCTCCCCGCTCGTTTCTTCACAATCTGAGGGTAATTCTGCACCCGCCCGAGGGGTCTTGGCGACCAAAGCGGTACGGGATGCACTCAGAGCGAAAGTGAGGTTCGATACACCTATGAGCAGCGAGCGCACAGAAGAGTCCACCCGCAAGGAAATCTCAGCAATGCGTCGCTCCTACGGGGTTGAGGGGATAACTGACCTTGGTAGCGACCCGATGGCCGCCTTCACCACCTGGCTCCACGAGGCAGCAGCCAATCAATTTATTGTTGAAGCTAATGCGATGGTGCTCTCGACTCTAGATAGCGCAGCCGATGGATCTGATGCAATCTCTACTCGAACAGTTCTGCTGAAAGATATTTCGCAAGGTGGCTTCACATTCTTTACCAATTACAACTCTCGCAAATCGCAGGCAATTGAAATGAACTCGCAAGTTACTTTGCTATTTCCTTGGTATGCAATGGAGCGACAGGTTTCCATTAGTGGATTTGCCGCGCAAGTAGATCGCTCAGAATCTGAAACATACTTCGCTTCACGACCATGGTCTTCCCAGATTGGCGCTTGGGCATCTGCACAATCATCACCACTTGCATCTCGCGAAGAGTTAGAGCAGCGATATGCAGGTGCGGCAGAGAAGTGGCCCGAAGGAAGTGTTGTTCCATGCCCACCGCATTGGGGTGGCTTCCGAGTTCTACCGATAAGTATCGAGTTTTGGCAGGGCCGATACTCGCGCTTACACGACCGCATTCGCTATGAGCGAGAGAACACTGGTGCTCATTGGGAGATAAATAGGTACTACCCGTAGAATCGCCCCATGAGCGCAGAGATTGTAATTCCAGCAGATATCAAGCCACGTGATGGACGTTTTGGTGCCGGACCTTCAAAGGTTCGACCAGAAGCACTTGCTTCATTAATTGCATCAGGTAACTCAGTTATCGGAACGTCACACCGACAGAAGCCTGTAAAGAACGTTGTTAAGAATGTACGCGAAGGTCTCTCATCACTCTTTAACCTACCTGAAGGTTACGAAGTTGTTCTAGGCAATGGTGGATCTACAGCGTTCTGGGATATCGCAACATTCGGTCTCATTGAAAACCGCTCCCAGCACTTAGTTTTCGGTGAGTTCTCATCAAAGTTTGCTGCTGCATCAAAGGAAGCACCATTCCTTGGAGAGCCAACAGTAATCAAATCAGAGCCAGGAACACATCCACTTGCAGTTGCTGAAGATGGAATCGATGTCTACGCGCTAACACATAATGAGACCTCAACTGGCGTGGCTATGCCAATCAAGCGTCCTGCAGGTACCGATGGCGCACTTGTTCTCGTTGATGCAACATCTGCAGCTGGCGGACTTCATGTAGATGCCAAGGAAATTGATACTTACTACTTTGCACCACAGAAGTCTTTTGCATCAGATGGCGGTCTCTGGCTTGCACTGATGAGCCCTGCTGCTATCGAGCGTGCAGAGAAGATCAAGGCTTCTGGCCGTTGGATTCCTGCATTCTTTGACCTCGGAACAGCAATTGAAAATTCCCGTCTTGATCAGACTTACAACACACCAGCACTCATCACTTTGATGCTACTTGCCGATCAAATCAATTGGATGAATGAGAACGGTGGACTTAAGTTCACGACGGATCGCACCGCAGATTCAGCTTCACGACTCTATGGTTGGGCCGAGAAGACTAGCTACACAACACCTTTCGTAGTAGATCCTGCGCAGCGTTCTAATGTCATCGGAACAATTAATTTTGATGACGCGATTGATGCCACAAAGGTGGCTGCAGCCCTTCGTGCAAATGGAATTGTTGATACCGAGCCTTATCGCAAACTTGGTAAGAATCAACTACGTGTTGCAATGT
>JBFYOW010000095.1:0-3691 GCA_041303595.1 Actinomycetes bacterium | reverse complement strand
GCCTTGAGATGTCTCCACTCTCCGTGGATTGGCATCGCATACTTTGGCTTAACTATGTTGTAGCAGTAGAGCAACTCTCCCGCAGCGGCATGACCCGAGACGTGAACGAATGCATTTGCTTTGTGAACCACATTGGCGCCTTGGCGAGTGAGTTCGTTGATAATTCGATAGACCGAGTTTTCATTTCCTGGAATGAGGGAGGATGCCAAGATAACGGTATCGCCCTGTCCAACTCGAATCTGATGATCTCCATTGGCCATTCGCGAAAGCGCAGCCATTGGCTCTCCTTGCGAGCCAGTAGAGATGAGAACGACATTGTCGCCGTAGTTATCTAAATCTTTCAGCTCAATGACTACACCTGATGGCACGCTGAGGTAACCCATATCTTCCGCAATCTTCATATTGCGAACCATGGACCGTCCGATAAAGCAGACCCATCGGCCGTTGGCATGGGCGACATCGATTACTTGCTGTACGCGGTGAACGTGAGATGAGAATGATGCAACGACCACACGCCGTTTGGTCGAAGCAATGACGCGATGCAGAGCGGGCATAATTTCGCGTTCTGCTGGGGTGAAGCCAGGAATATCTGCATTCGTTGAATCTGCGAGGAAGATATCAACGCCCTCGTCGCCAAGGCGCGCAAATGTTGCAAGATCGGTCGTGCGCCCATCGAGTGGAAGTTGATCCATCTTGAAGTCGCCAGTTGCTAAAACCATTCCAGCTTTGGTGCGAATCGCGACGGCAAGTGCATCTGGAATTGAGTGATTTACAGCAATGCATTCAAGATCAAAACCCTCGAGTTTAAATCGATTACCTTCACGAACCTCGTGGGTAATGGGACCGATTCTATGTTCTTTACATTTTGCGGTGATAAGTGCAATCGTCAGAGGTGAACCATAGAGCGGAATATCTACTCGCTCACGAAGTAGGTAAGGAACAGCACCAATGTGGTCTTCATGACCATGGGTAAGAAAGATGCCAACTACATCATCTAAGCGATCACGTATGTAACTAAAGTCAGGGAGAATTAAATCGATACCAGGTTGATTATCTTCTGGAAACAAAACTCCACAGTCAACAATTAAAAGTTTTCCATCGGTCTCAAATACGGTCATATTTCGACCGATTTCAGAGATGCCACCGAGCGCAACGATGCGCAGACCGCCAGGAACAAGTTTGCCTGGTGTACTTAAATTTGGATGGGGGTGTTGTGTCATGTACTAATTTTTCAACACGACGCCACCAGCGGTGAGATCAATGCGCAATTGCGCGATCTGCTCTGGTGTTGCATCGACGAGCGGAAGACGAGTTGTCCCACCAGGTAGGCCCATTAGCTCCATTGCTGCCTTGGTGAGAATTGCACCTTGTGTGCGGAAGGTTCCAGCAAATACCGGAAGTAATTTCTGATGAATTTCAAGTGCCTTCGCCGCATTGCCAGCAAACCAAGCATCGAGCATCGCCTTGAGTTCAAGTCCAACTGTGTGGCCACATACGGAGACAAAACCAACAGCGCCGATTGCAAGAAGTGGAAGGTTCAGAATGTCATCGCCAGAGTAAACCGGAATACCGCAGCGCTGAATCACCCAAGAAGTGCTTGCGCTATTTCCCTTTGCATCTTTGAGAGCAACAATATTGTCGACGCTATCAAAGAGGCGACAAATAGTGTCATTTTCAATTTCGATTCCGGTGCGTCCTGGAATGTCGTACATCATGATTGGAAGATCTGTCGCTGCCGCAACAGCGCGGAAGTGCGCCTCAACTCCAGCTTGTGGTGGCTTGTTGTAGTAAGGAACGACTACAAGTAGGCCATCGGCGCCAGCATCTTGTGAACGCTTTGCTTGTTCGACCGTATAAGAAGTTTCATTATCGCCAGCTCCAGATAGAACTTGAATCTTGGAACCAACCACGCTCTTTACAACTTTGATGATTTCGAGTTTCTCAGATGATTTGGTTGTTGGAGCTTCACCGGTTGTGCCGTTGACGGCAATCCCATCATGACCAGTATCAACGAGATGCTGTGCGAGCTTTGCAACACCGTCCCAATCGATGGAGCCATCCTTATTAAATGGGGTCACCATTGCGGTGAGGAGGCGTCCAAATGGTGCATTGATGCTCATGGTGGGAATCTTATCGGTTAAGGCGCTACGCGACCAGATTTTTCGAATGCCTGATAGGTAAGAGGCATCAATTTCGCAAATTCTGCCTCCATCTTCTCTGCCACCATCTCAATTTCACGCTGTGGGTAGCTTGGGAAGTGCGATCCTTCACGTGAAGTACGTAGCGAGAGGAAGTTCATGAGCGCACGTGCATTCATCGTCACATACATTGATGAGTATGTTGCGACAGGTAGAACTGCACGAGCAACTTCACGAGCAACGCCTGCATCAAGCATCTTCTTATATGAATCGTATGCAACAAGGTATGCATCTTTCATAGAGTCGACTGTGATCTGAAATTGCTCATCCGTGCCAGGTACAAATTCGTATGCACCGGTCTTTCCGATTTGAATCAGATTGCGCTCTTTATTTGGTACATAGAAAACTGGCTTGAGTTCGCGGTAGCGACCAGACTCTTCGTTATATGAAGCGATGCGGTGGCGCATGAACTCACGGAAAACAAAGATTGGCGCTGAGATAAAGAAGGTCATTGATGTGTGCTCAAAAGGTGAGCCATGGCGTTCGCGCGCGAGGTAATTAATCAACCCTGCTGAACGTGCTGGATCCTCACCGATTTCGTCCATTGATTGCTCACCTGCGGTAGAGACTCGCGCAGCCCAGATGACGTCGGCATCGCTGGCACTCGCCTTGATGAGCTCGACCGAGACATCGTCGCGGAAAATTACCTCTGGATTGATGATTGCATCAGATGACATAGCTTCAGACATAGCCGCACCCTACCTAGCAACCCCCCTTCCCCATCGGTATCTATAGGGCAGAATGTCCGCGTGTCCAAAGTGAACCGTGCCACGGCAGCAGCATCTTTCAGCGTCTCCTTCACCGTTGGCCTCTACGGAATCGCATTTGGGGCTGCCAGCATTGCTGCTGGATTCTCTCTGTTACAGACCTGCCTCCTATCGCTACTCACTTTCTCTGGCGCATCTCAGTTTGCAGTAGTTGGAGTCGTGGGTGCAGGTGGATCCGCGATATCAGGAATTACTACCGCATCACTTCTTGGCATTCGTAACGCTCTCTACGGAATGCGAATGGCGCCAATCATGAAATTCCGAGGAGCAAAGCGTGTTGTTGGCGCACAGATCACAATCGATGAATCAACTGGTGTCGCTCTCGGTCAATCCGAGCTCGGTGAGGACGCAATGCGCCAAGGATTTTGGCTTACCGGAATCGGTGTCTATATTTTTTGGAATCTATTTACCGTAGTTGGCGCGTTAGGTGCTCAGGCGATGGGCAATCCTGCCGCTTGGGGTCTTGATGCCGCTGTTCCAGCTGCATTCTTAGGTTTAGTCTGGCCGCGACTAACAAATAAGAGAGAGCGAGTCCTCGCTGTTGCGGCGATGGCGCTTTCGATTGCGCTAACGCCATTCGTTGCAGCCGGGATCCCAATTATCAGCACCGCGCTCTTAGCAGTTGCTTTCGGATGGAAGGCGAATCGATGAGTCAGATGTGGATTGCTGTCATCGGAACCAGCGCTATTGCATTTGGTCTCAAGTACTTTGGCCATAGTATTCCTG
>JBFYOW010000094.1:0-3769 GCA_041303595.1 Actinomycetes bacterium | reverse complement strand
CATGGATCTAGTGTCGATTCATCCAATCTTTAATCTCTACAACCGTGAATGGCCTTTGCTTACCAATCCACCATCACTTCCACCAGCAAAGTTTTCTGAGAACGGAATCGCCCAAGATTCAATCGTGGGTGCTGGTTCAATTATTTCCGGTGGCCACGTAAACCGAACTGTTGCATCCTACGATGTCCATGTGGGTACAGGAGCTTTTGTCGATAGCTCTGTCTTGATGCCTGGAGTCAAAATTGGTGAGCGTGCGGTGATTCGTAAAGCGATTATCGATAAAGGCGTTGTTGTCGAACCAGGGGCGCAGATTGGCGTCGATCTCGAGCGCGATCTTCAGCGTTTTACTGTCACAGATTCAGGAATTGTTGTTGTCGGCAAGGGTATTCGCGTTACCCCTTAAGCAATTATTTTCTTAAGTTCGTCGGCAAGAAAATCAACAGCAATTGTTGCCGTTTTGTCACTGCCATATTGTTAAAGAAACCGTGAACCATTCCCTCATATTCTCGATAGAGAACTGGAACACCATCGCGCTTAAGTAATTCAGCATATTTTTCGCCGTCACTTAAGGCCGTAACCTATTGAGTAATCTTGATAAGACGGGGTTGAAAAGTCACGGCCGTTGCAAGGATAGATGAGAGCTTGAAAAGCTAATGAAATCCCGTTATCTCTCGCCTTGATTGCGACTGCGCTAGTAAGAGTGGCGCCAGCACTATCGCCAGCAACTCCAATTTTTGAAGAGTTAATTCTTAACTCTTCAGCGTTGGCAATAACCCAGAGAAGCGTCGCATAGTAATCTTCCCTGGGTATTTGCGCGAATCTCAGATAGTGGCGCCTCCCAGACTGCTGGCGCACCTGATGCTGCCTGCTTTTCAAGAAAAGCTTTTATTTCTGGGGCGAGGCTCATGTTCACAGTAAATCATGCGCCCTGTAGACTTCGGGCAGGTCAACGATGACATGTAGGGCTGATTTCACGGCCCAATCACACTTACATTTGGAGTATGAAGATGCGTTTTGGTGTTCTTACAGGTGGCGGAGATTGTCCAGGCCTCAACGGAGTTATCCGAGGCGTTGTAACTAAAGGAATCAAGGAGTACGGCTACGAGTTCGTAGGCTTCCGTGATGGTTGGAAAGGTCCACTTGAGGGCCTGACCATGCCTTTGGATCTTGCAACAGTAAAGCCAATCCTGACAAAGGGTGGAACCATCCTTGGTTCATCACGTACCAATCCATTTAAGATCGATGGCGGCGTAGAGAAGATTAAAGCAAACCTTGAGGCGCACGGTGTAGATGCACTTATCGCTATCGGTGGCGAAGATACTCTCGGAGTTGCTACAAAGCTCCATGCCCTCGGCGTTAAGGTAATTGGAGTTCCAAAGACAATCGATAACGACCTCAACAACACAGATTTCACATTTGGCTTCGACACTTCAGTCAATATTGCGATGGAGGCAATCGATCGCCTTCACACAACAGCAGAGTCACATCACCGTCCATTGATCGTTGAAGTTATGGGACGCCATGCAGGCTGGATTGCGCTTCACTCAGGTATTGCCGGAGATGCTGCATGCATCTTGGTCCCAGAAGTTAAGTTCTCAGTAGATAAGGTCTGCGAATACGTGAAGTCACGTTTTGCGACAGGCACCGCACCAATCATCGTCATTGCAGAAGGTGCAATCCCACAAGATGGCGACATGATTGTGAAGGATCAAGAGCTCGATGCATTTGGCCACGTTAAGTTGTCAGGTATCGGAGATTGGCTCGCTAAGGAGATTGAGGCGAAGACTGGTTACGAGACACGTTGCACAGTTCTTGGGCATATCCAGCGTGGTGGAACTCCAACTGCATTTGACCGCGTTCTCTCATCACGTTTTGGACTTGAAGCAATCACTGCCGCACACCAAGGTGACTGGGGCACAATGATGGCTCTTCACGGAACAGATATCGTTCACGTCCCATTGGCATCAGCAACTGATGTCTTGAAGACAGTACCTATTTCTCGCTACGAAGAGGTCTTCTCTTTCTTCGGCTAGAAGAGCTAGAGAATTAATTACCCCGCACCAATTCCCTTCGAGACTTTAGGCTAACGACATGACATCACTAGATTCGCTCTTTGACGAAAAGGCTATTGCTGCCCAACAGCCAAACTGGCCAGGCGGACCTACTGGTGAACCTTTAGCTAAGGCGGTTGCAGAGCTCAAGGCTCTGCCACCGCTGGTCTTCGCAGGTGAATGTGATGAACTCAAGGCTCGAATCGCGGACGCGGCAACAGGTAAGGCATTCTGGCTTCAGGGTGGCGATTGTGCAGAAACTTTTGGATCTGCAACTGCAGATTCGATTCGTAATCGCATCAAAACAATCTTGCAGATGGCTGCTGTCCTGCAGTACCAATCTTCTCTACCCGTCATCAAGGTGGGCCGTATGGCTGGGCAGTTTGCAAAGCCACGTTCTAATGACACTGAGACGCGTGATGGCGTAACTCTTCCTGCTTATCGTGGTGATGCCGTCAACGGCCTTGAATTTACCGAGGCAGCGCGTACTCCAGACCCACAGCGTTTAGTAAAGGTCTACAACACCTCTGCTGCAACACTCAATCTGGTTCGCGCATTTACCCAAGGTGGTTTTGCAGACCTTCGCAGAGTTCATGAGTGGAATAAAGGATTTATTAAAGATTCAACATTCGGCGAGAAGTATGAGCAGGTCGCGAACGAGATTGGCCGTGCACTTTCATTTATGGAATCAGCCGGCGTTGATCCAAATGAGTTCAAGGCGGTCGACTTCTACGCCAGCCATGAGGCTCTCATTATTGAATACGAGAAGGCACTTACTCGTATCGATTCACGTACCGAACTTCCTTACGATGTCTCTGGCCACTTCATCTGGATTGGCGAACGCACACGTCAGATGGATGGCGCACATATAGATTTTGCTTCGAAGGTGCGAAATCCAATTGGTGTAAAGCTTGGTCCAAAGACGACGGTTGAAGATGCTCTTGCGCTTATTGAAAAGCTGGATCCCAATCGCGAGCCAGGACGTCTTACATTCATTACTCGTATGGGCGCATCGAAGATTCGTGAAATTCTTCCTGCACTTGTTGAAGGCGTTACCAAGAGCGGGGCGCAGGTTCTCTGGGTCTGCGATCCTATGCACGGCAACACCTTCGAAACTTCAAATGGTTACAAAACTCGCGAATTTGAAGATGTATTGGATGAAGTGCGTGGATTCTTCGAGGTTCATAGGCAGCTTGGAACCCATCCTGGTGGAATTCATATCGAACTAACAGGCGATGATGTCACTGAGTGCCTCGGCGGTGGAATGAGGATTTCTGAGAAGGATCTCGAGTCCCGTTACGAAACGGCTTGTGATCCACGCCTTAACCACTCACAATCACTTGAGCTTTCGTTCCTCGTCGCAGAGATGCTCCGTAACCGCTAAAGATTTATGTCAGATTTAGTCTCTGCCACCATAGACTCTCCAGTCGGCAAGCTCTATCTCTTATCTCGCGGTGAGACTGTTCTCGGCCTTAACCATTCAGGTTACCGTGATCTTCTCTCTGGGCTTTCAGAAGGCGAGCTAAAAGAGAAAATTGGTAAAGTCACAAAGGTTAAAGGCATCACCGATAAATTAGAGGATTACTTCGATGGAGATCTCGCTGCTATCAACTCGATAAAGGTGAAGCAACCTGGCGCAACTTTTTCTCAAGCGGCATGGTCTTCCATGCGAAAAATTAAAGTCGGCACGATGGAGTCATATGCAGATCTCGCCTATC
>JBFYOW010000093.1:0-3793 GCA_041303595.1 Actinomycetes bacterium | reverse complement strand
GCTATAAGCAATGAGATGCAGATGTGGCTTGAATTACAGGAGCAACATTTTCAGCGAGAAGGCAGTGAGAACGCAGCCGATTTCGTGCTGACTAACTAGAATTCCCTGCGTGTCAGACCTCACCGGCGAAATCATTGATGGGCGCTATCAGCTCTTACGTCAGGTTGCCACCGGTGGAATGGCAAGCATCTATGAAGGTTTTGATACTCGACTTGATCGTAAAGTTGCGGTCAAAATCATGCACCCTCATTTGGCGCAAGATGAACAATTTGTAGAACGCTTCATCCGCGAAGCGAAAGCTGCAGCGGCTCTTTCTCATCCCAACATCGTTGCCGTGCAAGATCAAGGGTGGAATCAAAGCGGAACTCCTGCAGTCTTTCTGGTGATGGAGTTGGTTGAAGGACACACGTTGCGTGAGTACCTTAATGAACAAGGACGCCTCACTTATCGCGATGGTATTCGATTCCTAATGCCGGTCTTAAGTGCACTTGCCGCAGCACATAGACAAGGGATAGTGCACCGCGACGTCAAGCCTGAGAATATTTTGGTATCTAAGGAAGGTCGCATCAAGATTGCTGATTTTGGTCTCGCTAAAGGACCTCTACTTGGTACGACGATGACCGCTGAATCAAGCGTCATTCTTGGCAGCGTCTCCTACCTCTCCCCCGAACAAGTCCAACGAGGTATTGCTGATTCTCGCTCAGATGTTTACGCAGTGGGTATCACTGCCTTTGAAATCTTTACTGGCAAGAAGCCTTTTGAGGGTGATGAACCAATTCAGATTGCATATATGCATGTCAATGAAAGAGTTCCACGAATAAGTTCAATTCTTGATGATGTTCCAACCGAACTTGATGACTTGATTTATAGTGCGACTGCCGCAGATGCGGATGAACGCCCGCGCGATGCTGCAGAGTTTCACTCTCTCCTCTCGCAGATCAATGCACGACTTAACCCAAAAGAGAATCAGCTGAGTCTTGAACTCGATATTCCGATCAAGCCAATGCGAGTTGAGAAGAAAGATAAATCTTTTCGCCGGCGCAACCGTGAAGCAACGGCACCTTTGCCAGAAGTTCCAGCGGAGAAAATTACTCCAGTCGTTCGCGAGACCACCGCTCAAGTAGCAAAACGCAAAAAGGTGAGTAAACGTGTTCGTCGTAACCGCTATATCGCGATGGGACTCGCGGTTGCGTTAGGAATCACTGGTTGGTACACCTTGATTGGCCCTGGCTCTCGAGTTGTTGTGCCTTCAACGGTAGGCGCTACCGAGGCTGAGATCACTGCCGCGCTCTCTCCACTTGGACTTACCTCAATAATCACCGAGCGTCGCTATAGCGAAGAAATCGAAGCTAATCGAGTAATTGAATCTATTCCTGCTGGAGGCGGAAAGCTAGATCCTGGCGGAACGGTCAAGATAGTCCTCTCAAAAGGTCCAGAGCGATATCAAGTTCCGATGCTCAAGGGACTTACACCAGAGGCTGCAATCAATTTGATTAAAAAATTTCCCTTGCGAGTTGCTCCTCTAATTGAAGTATTTGATGCGACAGTCCCTAAAGGTTTTGTGATCTCATCATCACCGATTTCTGGAACCAAACTCAAGCGCAATGCAATTATTTCTTTGACAGTCTCTAAGGGAATCGAACAAGTTGCACTCGCTTCATATATCGGCAAGAGCGGAGAGCAAGCGCTTAACGAATTAACAGCTGCCGGTTTTAGCGTCACTTCAACTTACGCATTTAATGAGACTCGATTGGCCGGAGAGGTAATTTCACAAACACCTGCCGGTGGAGCTACTGCAAATAAGGGTGGGGCGGTTGCTTTAATTATTTCAAAGGGAACTCAGTATTCATATATTCCTAATGTCTATTCAATTGATGAAGCCAAAGCGGTCAAGACTCTTCAAGATCTCGGCCTTCGGGTTGTGGTAAAGAAAATTGGCAAGAAGAGCGTTAAGAAGGTCACAAATATCGCGCCAAAGGTCGGCACTAAGGTGAAACGTGGCGCTACGGTAACCATCACAGTAGGGTAAGCCGGTGCCTACATCGAAGAACTCACGTCCACGCATTGGTGCCCACACCCCTACATCGGGTGGAATGGCCAAGCGCTCCATTGCTTATGCAGAGCTAACGGGTGCTGAGGCGATTCAAGTCTTCACATCAAATCCACGCGGTTGGGCGATGCCCGAGACAAACCACGAAGCAGATGCGCTCTTTCGCGAAAAGGCAGATGCGCTAGATCTTGAGGTTTATGTACACGCGCCATTCTTAATTAACCTCGGATCTCCCACTGAAGATACCTATAAGAATTCACTCGCCTCGACTGCTTACTCCCTCAAGCGCGGAGAAGAGATTGGTGCTCTCGGCGTAGTAGTACACACCGGCTCTGCCGTTAAAGAAGAGTTTGTTGACCAAGCTTGGAAGCAGATCAACAAAGGCATGATGCCGATTCTTGAAAAACTAGGTGATAACGCACCGATGCTTCTCCTTGAACCAACTGCAGGTCAAGGGCAATCACTGGTAAAGCGTTTAGAAGATTTAGAGAAGTATCTCAAAGCACTTGAGTACCACCCAAAGGTGGGCATCTGCCTCGACACCTGTCACGTCTTTGCTGCCGGTCATGACATCGCCAAAAAAGGTGGCATGAAAGAGACGCTTGATCTCCTGGTTGAAGTAGCTGGTACTGAACGCATTCAATTGATTCACGCAAACGATTCAATGGATGTATGTGGAGCGCTTAAAGATCGCCATCAGAACATTGGTAAAGGCTTTATCGGTGAAGCTCCTTTTAAAGAGTTACTGAAGCACCCTGCAGTTGTAAACGCTCCGCTGATTCTTGAAACACCGGGAATGGAGCCAGAACACGGTGAAGAAATCGCACTCTTAAAGAAATTGCGTGGCTGATTGTGCAACATCAACGTCGCGTTGCTTTGGCTCCATGGGCACTGCTCGCAGTTGCAGCAGTCTGGGGCTTGGCTTTTGTAGTCATGAAAGATCCGATAGCTAAGCAAAATGTAAATAGTTTTCTCTTTACCCGATTTAGCGTTGCTGTGATCGCCATGATTGCACTTAAACCCTCGGTCCTCAAGCTGATCACACCTGAAATCTTACGTAAAGGTATTATCGCCGGACTGATACTCGGAACAGGCTATGTATTTCAAACTCTTGGCCTTGCCGAAGCAGGTGCTGCCATCACCGGATTCATCACCGGGTTATATGTTGTCGCGACTCCTGTGATTGCATGGATAGTTTTGCGGCAGAAGATTGATCGCTACACGTGGGGCTGCGTCTTTGTTGCAACAATTGGATTAGCGCTCTTATCCCTGCGTGGATGGTCGGTTGGTTACGGTGAGGCGCTAGTTTTAGTGAGCGCTATCGCATTCGGTGCCCATATCGTTGCCCTCGGTCAATGGAGTAATGGACTCGATACCTACGCAATGACAGTTGTTCAATTAACTGGATGCGCGCTACTTACTGGTGTGCTTGCATTCGCTCAAGGATATGAACCTCCGGCAGGTCGCTCAGGTTGGCCAGTTGTAATCTTCACAGCAGTCTTTGCAACAGCAATTGCATTTGTTGTGCAGACCTGGTCGCAGGCCCATATTGCACCTACAAAAGTTGCCGTGATTCTGACCATGGAAGTTGTTTTCGCAGCGCTCTTTGCCGTTATCTTCGGCGGTGAGACCATCAGATTGCAAGCTCTATTTGGTGGATTACTCGTACTCACCGCTATGTTTGCAATCGTAAAGCCAAGAGAAGTTGAGGCGACAAATGGCAATTGATCTTCGATCAGATAC
>JBFYOW010000092.1:0-3844 GCA_041303595.1 Actinomycetes bacterium | reverse complement strand
CCTCGGCCAATTGGACGGTTCCGCTGGCATCACGCCACTCTGAACGCGAACCTTCTGGGGTTAGGCGACGGAGAATTTGATCGGTAGCCCAAATAACGGTTGCGACAGTTGGAATACCTAAACGTTGGTAAATTTCAGCGCGACCTGGGTCATAGATTCGAGCCACAACATTGGTGACACCGTAGCTTTCGCGCGCCACACGTGCCGCCAAGATATTCGAGTTATCGCCATTACTGACAGCAGCGAAGGCATCCGCGCCTTCAATTCCCGCCTCGAGCAAGGTATCTCTATCAAATCCGACTCCAGTGACGGTGCGACCTTTGAAATCTGGACCAAGTCGGCGAAATGCTTCCTTCGCTTGATCGATGACCGCTACCGAATGGCCCTTAGCTTCAAGCTCGAGAGCGAGCAATGAACCTACGCGGCCGCAACCCATGATGACTACGTGCATGGGGCTTAACTTACTCCTTTACTCTTCTCTCTATGACCGAATCGCAGCGAAAAACTCTCCAGATTGGAGAAATTATTCGGGTGGAGATTGAGAAGGTCGCCCACGGGGGCCATTTCATCGCCCGCTACCAAGGCGCCGTAATCTTTGTACGCCACGCGATTCCAGGTGAAATCGTGGAGGTAGAGGTCACGGGGTTAGAGAAATCTTTCGTTCGCGGCGATGTGGTGGCGGTGATTGAACCAAGCCCAAATCGCGTTGCAGCTCCTTGTAAATATGCCGGCATCTGCGGCGGATGCGATTTTCAACATGTAGATATTGCTCGCCAACGCCAGCTTAAGTCAGATGTCATCGCGGAACAATTTGCGAGAATTGCCAAGATGGAGATTGATGTTGAGGTCGAGGAGATATCAACGCCGCTTCATTGGCGCACAAGATACGCCGCATCAACTGATGCGCAAGGTGTTCCGGGGTTCAAAGCTAGTCGGAAGAATGAAGTCGTACCTATATCCACCTGTCCGGTATTGATGCCAGAGATAGATTTTCCAACGCTTAATAGCAGCAAGTTCGAAGCCAATCAACGCATTGAGGTAGCGATTGCAACCGATGGATCTCGTTCAGTAGCAAAGTCTGCCCAACGAGAAGGTCGAACAGCAGAGAGAGCAAAGCCAGAACAGGTTGAAGGTAGAGAGCAACTTTTCTACGAAGTAAACCAAGTTAAGTATCGAGTCTCTCAATCATCTTTCTGGCAGAGCAATATCAATGCACCGGGAACTTTGGTAGAGGCTGTTCTAGATTTTGCATCCTTAAAAGCTGGTGATCACATTCTCGATCTTTATGGCGGAGTTGGATTATTTGCAGGTGCTGCTCAAGATCTCATTGGCCCCGGCGGCAGAATTGATATTGTCGAGGGGAGTGCTGCAGCTACTCGTGATGCTGCAGTCAATTTTGAAGGTCTTTCAAATGTCTTTATCCATACAGGCGATGTTCTGCGCGAGATTAAGAAATTTAAGGCGGCCAACATCGTGATTCTCGATCCACCACGTACTGGCGCCGGGAAAGATGTCATCGAACGGATATCCAATCTAGGTGCTCGTTCAATCATCTATGTCGCCTGCGATCCAGCAGCACTGGCACGAGATACGACCTATCTCAAAGATGCTGGATATCACCTTGAGAAACTTCGCTCCTTTGACTTATTCCCTATGACTCACCACATTGAATCTGTTGCGCTCTACACCCTCTCTAAGGTATCTTGACGTCAAGATACTTTAGAAAAGGTGCTCGCTATGAGTAAGAATTCTCTCGGAACGAAGAAGAACCTCACCGTTGCAGGTAAAGAGTTTGAGATTTTTGATATCTCAACCGTTGCCGGTGCTAGCGATCTTCCGTATTCATTGAAAGTTCTTCTTGAGAATCTATTGCGTACCGAAGATGGTGCAAATATCACTGCTGATCACATCAAGGCGCTGGCACAGTGGGATCCATCTGTCGAGCCAGATACTGAAATTCAATTTACGCCAGCGCGTGTAGTCATGCAGGACTTCACCGGCGTCCCATGTGTCGTTGATCTTGCAACGATGCGTGAGGCGATTGTCGAGCTCGGGGGAGATGCTTCTAAGGTAAATCCACTTGCTCCTGCTGAGTTGGTTATCGATCACTCAGTTATTGCCGATGTATATGGCACAAAAGACTCTTTTGAAAAGAATACAGATATCGAATACGAGCGCAACCGCGAGCGTTATCGCTTCTTGCGCTGGGGACAGGGCGCATTCGATGAATTTAAGGTAGTTCCACCCGGAACTGGAATTGTTCACCAAGTAAACATCGAATACCTCGCACGCGTAGTTATGACTCGTAAGGTAGATGGCGTTCTTCGCGCTTATCCAGATACCGTCGTAGGTACAGATTCACATACAACCATGGTCAATGGTCTTGGCGTTCTCGGTTGGGGAGTCGGCGGCATCGAGGCAGAGGCAGCACTTCTTGGACAGCCAGTCTCAATGTTGATTCCACGCGTTGTTGGTTTTAAGTTAAAGGGTTCTTTGCCAGTTGGAACGACAGCAACAGATATGGCACTTGTCATTACCGAAATGCTTCGTAAGCATGGCGTAGTTGGAAAGTTCGTAGAGTTTTATGGTCCTGGCGTCACTGCTGTTCCAATGGCCAACCGCACAACTATTGGAAATATGTCACCTGAGTACGGTTCAACATGCGCCATCTTCCCAATCGATGAAGAGACTCTTCGATATCTTCGCCTGACAGGTCGCAGCGAAGATCAAGTTGCACTTGTTGAGCAGTATGCAAAGGCACAGGGAATGTGGTTCGACCCAAGTGCAACGCCACGTTACTCAGAGCACCTCGAGCTCGATCTCACAACAGTTGTCTCTTCGATTGCCGGTCCAAAACGTCCGCAGGATCGCATCTCAATCTCTGAATCAAAGCAGAAGTTTGAAGATATCTTGCCAACATACTTTTCAGAGAAGACTGGCAAAGATGCTTACCCAGTAACTGTCGGCGCCCATGCAACAACAATTAAGAATGGCGATGTCGTTATTGCTTCAATTACCTCTTGTACCAACACCTCAAATCCATCAGTAATGATTGGCGCTGCGCTATTGGCGAAGAAGGCGGTAGAGAAAGGCCTCACCTCAAAGCCATGGGTAAAGACAACCCTGGCTCCAGGATCAAAGGTAGTTACCGATTACTACGACCGATCTGGTCTGACTCCATATATGGAAGCTCTCGGGTTTAACTTGGTTGGCTACGGTTGCGTTACCTGTATCGGCAACTCAGGTCCACTTCCGGTTGAGATTAGCAAGGCTGTAAATGAGCACGATCTCGCTGTTACCGCTGTTCTTTCTGGTAACCGTAACTTCGAAGGACGTATCAGCCCAGATGTAAAGATGAATTACCTCGCATCACCACCGCTCGTTGTTGCCTATGCAATTGCTGGAACAATGGATCATGATTTTGCTACTGATTCATTAGGTAATGATAAGAATGGCAATCCAGTACTTCTTAAAGATATCTGGCCATCAGCGCAAGAGATTCAAGATGTGATTGATTCATCTATCTCATCTGAGATGTTTACAAAGGATTATGCAAGCGTCTTCGATGGCGATCACCGTTGGAAGTCACTTGATACTCCAACCGGAAATACCTTCGAATGGGATCCAAAATCAACATATGTTCGCAAGCCTCCATATTTTGATGGAATGCCAGCAGAACCAACTCCAGTAAAAGATATTTCTGGCGCGCGCGTTCTTGCGATTCTAGGTGATTCAGTTACAACCGATCACATCTCACCTGCTGGAAATATCAAAGCTGATTCTCCGGCCGGAAAGTATCTAGAGGCAAACGGTGTAGATCGCAAAGACTTCAACTCTTACGGAT
>JBFYOW010000091.1:0-3856 GCA_041303595.1 Actinomycetes bacterium | reverse complement strand
GAGAAGTATTGGTGTGATGAATATAGATAGCGCAACAAGAGCGGGATGTATCGGCCGAAGGTTTGAGGTCTCATCAAATCTTCTAAATGTGGAATGGGCGATGAGTGCAATCGCGAGTAACCATCCAGAATCAGCAAGACTTCCAAATGTGTAGCGCTCATTGACTGCGAGCCAGAGATAGTAGATATCAGAAATTGCAAAGATTGAGATTCCGAGGGCGAGGAGTCCACTATTGAAGTTGACCTTTCGCGTTATAGAGGTCATCGCCAAAACCAATAGAAGCGAGAGATCTCCAACCGAGTAGAAGATGAGAAAGTAGTTACTCGATTGAAGTAGTGAATCGTCAGAGAAAATCATCGCCATCAGAAGTGCAGAGATCAGTGATGTGAAACCTAAGCCGAAGATGAGTGAATCAAGAAGCTCTGTCGGGCGCAGACGAGCCTTCCCAACGGAGAAACGGGTAATAGCAATAAGCATCAGCGGATAGAAGAGGGTGTAAAGAAGTTGTGAGGCGAGAAGAAATCTTGGGGCTGGCGAAAAGAATTGATCGAAACTTGATGCCAATGACCCGATTCCCCATAAGAAAACGGCGATGGACATCGAAGCTAAAGCAACCCGATCAAAAGTGATTGGCGCAAATGCGATGAGGGTAAGGGCAAGTAACCAGATGCAGTTATAGAGAATGAGGTCTCGAGCGATTGATTGCTCTGGTTCGATCAACTGCCAGGAAAGATGAAGGGTTATCGCTAAAGGCAGAAGAGAAAACTTGACCCGACTCATTGAGTGAGTAAATAAGTAAGGCCCTCACCTATCAATAGGGAGAGCCTTACTTGGTGAAACTATTTGGCGTTGGTTAGAAGCCCTTTGCACAGAGAAGATCTGCGCCGTTCTTTGCATCATCGATATTGTCAGCAAGTTGCTGTGGAGCACTTGCAAGGAGCGCCTTCTTTGAGACCAAATCCTTAACCTGGCCATCGAGCTTAGATCGGCTGGCGGTCAAGACCAAGATTGCGTTGGCAAGCTTGGAGACAGCGCTTGAGAGCTCGAGTTTATCGGCAGCATTTGTGGTGGCAGTCAGAGTGGCTCGCGATTTAATGATTGTTGCCTTTGCGTTATCAAGGGCCGTTGTGGTCTTTGTGAGCGCGGCAGATGCGGTGGCAAGTTCGGCGTCGAGCGCTGCAATCTGAGTATTCACATCTCCAAGATTATTCTTAGTCTTTAGAGCAGCGTTGTAGCTCTTGATTGCCGCGAGACATTCGACTGAGAGCCAAGTGAGTTTAGAATTTTTCACCATTGTGTTCTTAGCGCACTTGTATGAATATCCACTTACTTTTGCCTTTGCATTGACTTTCTTACAAGCAACGCCATTGCTGATTTTGGTAGCTGCGCCAGCGGGAGTGGTGGCAGTCACGGATCCAGCTACGAGTACCGCAGCGAGAAGTGAGAGCGAGACCTTACGAAACATGAAAACCTCCATTGATATGGGGCAATGATATCTACCGGCTTCTTGCTTTCAGCGCACTTTTGCGGTGAAAAGCGTGTGAATTTACCTCTGCTTGGTGCGCAGGGCCATCCCCATCTTGCGAACCGTTCGTCTCGGCGCAACGGCGATAATCATGCGTAGCAACTTGTATTGCCACCCTGGGATGCTGATTGCCTTTCCCTTCACTGTGTCAGTCCATGCTTGTTTAACCAAGAAATCACCATCGAGCCACATAAAGTTTGGAATTGCTCCCATCTTCATTCCAGCACGTTGATGAAATTCGGTGCGGACAAAACCAGGGTTGAGTGAAGAAACTCGCACATTTGTAGGGGCTAGCTGAGTGTGAAGTGACTCGGACATTACTGTCAGATATGACTTTGCCGCGCTGTAATGCCCTCCTGCAATAAAGGCTGCAGTGGACGAAACATTGATGACGATTCCAGAGTTTCGTTTGCGCATCTGCGGCAAGACTGCATGCATCAGACGCATCGGTGCACGTACTAGTACATCTAATACCTGCTCTTCATCTTCAATCGAGCTAGATAAGAATGACTGGTTTAAACCGAAACCGGCATTATTGATGAGAACCTCAATCTCATGAGTTTCGATGTAGGCCTCAACTTTTTCGCAATCTTTTGCAAGGTCCGCGGCAAGAATTTCAACCTCAACTCCAAAGCTGTTGCGAAGAAAAGTTGCACGTTCCTCTAACTTATCGAGAGTGCGAGCGTTGATAATTAAGTTATAACCCTGAGAAGCTAAATGACGAGCGAACGCATCACCGATGCCAACGGTGGCACCGGTGATTAACGCCCACTTCTTAGACATTTAAAGTGCCAACCCCGCAGGATCTTCATCCCGAATATGCCAGCTGCTGCCGTAATCTGAGATGAGATCAAGGAATGGTTTTGGTTCTAACCACTCTGGCCCAACAACACCGACCGGCTTCCAAGTCCCGTTTGCGATTAACTCCATCGCAATTACTGGATTGATAGCGGTCTGCCATACAACTGCTTGATCGCCATAGTTATCCATTGACCACTTGTTATCTACTACGTTGTAGATATAGCAGGCGTAAGGCTTTCCCTCTTTATCAAGTCCTTGAATATGCGCACCTGCACAAGTTTTGCCGTGCATCATCGGACCAATCTTTGCTGGATCTGGAAGAAGCGAAGCTAAGAAATCACGTGGAGCAATCTCCATACCGCGATAGTTTACTTTCTCCTTCTTTGATAGACCCAGTGCATGGATAGTCTTTAACTTTTCAATGAAGTCATTGCCAAGGCCGTATTTAAAAGTGACCTTCTTTGCATTTACTTTCTTTGGAATCAGAACAACTTCTTCATGCTCAACATCTACGCACTCAACTGGTCCAATGCCTTCAGGGAAATCAAAGGTTACGCCGCCGGTAAATGGTTGTGCCGTGTGATATCCACCGTTCTCCCAGATTAAAGGCGGATTGAGACATTCTTCAATAGTTGTCCAAATTGAGAAGGAAGGTGCAAATTCATAGCCATCGACCGAGAGGTTGGAACCATCGAGAATTGTTACCGCGTCAATTGAACTAAAGAGGTAATCCTGAGCGTAGCGGGCAAAGATGTCGCTCATACCTGGCTCGATTCCGATGCCAACAAGTGCGTACTTGCCGTTCTTCTCCCAATCGCCAGCTTGCGCGAATTGCTCGTCACCTAACATCACACCGACTTTGTTAAATGGATCTGTTGGGTGCGCGGTTGAGAGGGACATCGCCATGTCAATGTAGTTAACGTCTGCATTCTTTGCCGCGTTAAAGATATTCATTACAAAACGTGGGTCAACTGCGTTGACGACAACATCTGGGGCAACTTTACGAATGAGCCCCTCAAGCGCCACCAGATCGCCGGCATCCACCTCCACTGCAGTAAATCGTGGGTCTTGGATCTTAGAAGCGACAGCATTTGCACGTGCAAGGTCGTAGTCAGCAATCACTAATTCAGTGATAAATGACTTACGAGATGCAATATTTGCAATTGCGCTGCCAACTCCGCCTGCGCCGATAACGAGCGCTCTCATGGAATGGCCTTTCGTACGTTTTAAGAATCCCCAATGGACTCAAAGAATCAATCGATTCAGGGGAAGGTTACCGATGCAATTTACCTTTGCCAAGCACATTAGACTTATGTTCATGAGCCAGAAGCCACATCCTTTGCAAGCACTGATGACCTCGCATGCGGGAATGCGCAGAATGTTAAATATCTGGCCCCCATTTTTCTTCTCAGGAATATCGATACTTGAAATCTCAAAGGATTTTCGCCATGTAAAGGTGCGCCTCAAGAAAAAGATGCTTACATCAAATTATGTAGGCACTCTCTTCGGTGGCTCACTCTTTGCGATGAC
>JBFYOW010000090.1:0-3900 GCA_041303595.1 Actinomycetes bacterium | reverse complement strand
CGTTGATACATGAGATCAGGATTGCCATGCCAAGACCCATGACAATGGCCAGCAAAAGGATTGGCAAAGCCCAAAGCATCTGCCATGAATATGGCAGACCTAAGATTGCATGAACAGCAAAGGCGACTGCGAGAGTCGGTAAAAATTTAAAGAGTGCAACTACGACCGCAGAGAACGGCAACATGATTCGCGGGAAAGAGGTGTTGAGAATCAGACGCTGACCAGACGTAATGGCCCTTACCCCGCCGGTTAGGCTGTTTGCAATGAGGTAAAAAAGGAAGAGAGTTGCTGTTAAATGCGCGAAACGTGTTTCATCGCTTGTTCCACCAATGACGTAGATGAGCAGGAAGTAGACGCCCGAGAGTAAGAGTGGGTTGAGCACAAGCCAGAGTTGGCCAAAGACAGTGCCATAGTTCTGCTCGCGAAGACCAGATCGGGCAAACTCTGAGATAAAGGCTCTACGGCGCCAGAGCGAGCGCAGATATGCTCGCATGGGTGGAAGGCCAGCCTTAAATGGCTCGTAGACAATTACCGGCTGACTCATATGGGGAAGATTACCGCAGGAAGCGCCTATCTATCGGTATCAATCAGTTGGTACGAGCCCTTTTGGAGAGGTGATAAAGCCTGCACCCCATGCAAAGTGCATCGTTGGGATTACCGTCAAGAGAATGATGTATTGAGACACTCCTTTTGCAATCGCGATAGCTGCCATCGATATAAAAAAGATATAAATCATTGCTGGAATAAAGAAGATGGAGTGAACGAAGGTGCCAAGAATGATAGAGCCGAGGAACCCAGCCAGGGCCACTGGAGGGGCTAAATAACGGTAGTTGATTGTTCCCTTATGTCGACGCGAAACAACTCGTCGCCAACGACCATATTCAAAGTACTGTTTTGCTAGCGCTGAAATATTTGGTCGTGGTCGATATGAAACCTCTAATCGCGGATCAAAGTAAATCACTCCACCGTTTGCGCGGAGACGAAAGTTAAGTTCCCAATCCTGTGCGCGAGTAAAGCGCTCATCAAAGCCGCCAATCGCCATGAGCGCTGCTTTGTCGAATACACCAAGATAGACGGTATCTACCTCGCCAGCTGCCCCTCCCGTATGAAATCGAGAGGCACCAACTCCAAGTGGGCTTCGCATTGCACCTGCAACAGCCTTTTCAAAACGTGAAATACCTTCAGCAGCCATCATGCCACCGACATTTACTGCACCCGTGGTCGCAAGCAGCTGAACTGCAATTGATATGTAATCGCTAGGAATTTGAGAATGTCCATCAACTCTCACAATTACCGAGCCGCGAGCGACCGCGAGCGCAGCATTAAGACCTGCTGCCGTGCGGCCCGATGGATTGTCGATTACCACAACTTGAGGATTCTCCTGATGCAAGCGATCGGCAATCTCTCGAGTTCTATCCTTTGATGGACCAACTGCAAGAACTACTTCGAAGCCACCCTGATAATTTTGAGAAAGAATCGAGTTAACTGAATCCCGTAAGTATCGCTCTTCATTAAGAATTGGCAGAATTACAGAAACATAAGGCAGCGGTGAGCCACCTAACTGGGTATTCGTCTGTGTCGCCATAACCCCGTAACGCTATCGTTGAAGTACCCTGCGCATGTGAAATCAACTCGCGCGATTCGAATAATTACATCACTCTCATTGGGTGTAGTAGCGCTCTCTGCCGTCACCTGGCTAGGTCTTGGGCAGATCAGCGGGCAAATTTCGCGAATCGATGCCTTTGCCAATCTTGGAGATCGCCCTGAGAAGGTCAACTCTGCTCTCAATTATTTGGTAGTCGGTTCAGATAATCGTGAAGGTCTGACGAAAGAACAGATTAAGACACTTCGCGTCGGCGGCGTAAAGGTCGCTGCAGGTCAACGCTCTGACACCATGCTCTTGGTACACATCTCAAAGAATCGCGATGCCGCTTACATCGTCTCACTTCCTCGTGACACTCTGGCAACAATTCCGGCACACCTCAGTACTGATGGAAAAACTCAGATTCCAGCACGTGATGGAAAACTCAATTCAGCATTTGCATTTGGTGGAGCGCCACTTCTGATCGAAGCAATTGAGGGCGAGACGCAGCTCAAGATTGATCACTACATTGAAGTTAGCTTTGCTGGATTTGTTGGCGTGGTTGATGCTCTTGGCGGAATCGAAGTCTGCTCTAAAGTTGCAATCAATGACCCAAAGAGCCACCTAGTACTTGCTGCAGGAACACATACTCTTGATGGCGTCGAGTCTTTGAAATATGTGAGAACGCGTGACTTCGATGGTCGCGGTGATATTGGTCGAATGGAACGTCAACAGAAATTTGTTTCCGCAGTGGTTCGCAAAGCAACCTCTTCCGGAACTCTCCTCAATCCAATTAAATTAAAGAATTTCTTGCAGGCAACAATTTCCTCTGTAAAGATGGATGAGGGTGTTAGTAATAATGATCTACTAACTCTCGCCAAGCAGATGCGAAATCTCTCTTCTGGAAATGTTCGCACCTTGACAGTGCCTCTTTCTAATGTAAACGGGCGCCATCCAACTCTTGGTTCAGTTGTGGTCTGGGATGAAGTCCTCGCAGCAGAGCTATTTAATCGAATCAAAAATGACACAGCCCTCGTGGATGTCGTGGTCGAGGAAAAGTCATCTGCATCACCAAAAGCAACCCCTTCAAGCACGACAATCGATAAATTTAAGACACAAACTGCAGCCGATAATCCTTGCGCTTCGAAATAATTAGCACCCTGCAATAGACTCGCGGCCATGAAGTTAAAGCTCTCAGTCATTGGTTGCGGCTATCTCGGCGCGACCCACGCTGCATGTATGTCATCTCTCGGATTCGATGTTGTCGGCGTTGATACCGATCCACATAAGGTTGAACTCCTCTCCAAGGGCGAGCTTCCTTTCTACGAACCAGGTCTAGATACCTTGCTCGCGGCAGAGATGAAGACCGGACGCCTCTCATTCACCACAGATTTCTCAGCAGTTGCTGATGCCGATGTTCATTTCATCTGCGTAGGTACCCCACAGAGCAAAGATGGCCTCGCGGCAGATCTAACCTATGTAAAAGGTTCGGTTGCTGCAATCGCGCCATTGTTAAAGGAGGGGGCTCTCGTAGTTGGTAAATCCACCGTTCCTGTCGGAACGGCACAAGCGCTTCGTGACTATCTTGCAGAGCATGCACCACAGGCAGACCTTGCATGGAACCCAGAGTTCCTCCGCGAGGGTTTTGCAGTGGAAGACACTTTGACACCAAACCGTCTCGTTGTCGGTGTCGCGAATGACCGCGCAGAAGAAATTCTTAAGGAAGTCTATGAGCCGGTAATTGCACTCGGCACTCCTTGGATTCGCGCAGATCTTCCAACTGCAGAGCTAGTTAAAGTTGCCGCAAACTCTTTCCTTGCAACAAAGATTTCATTTATCAATGCAATGGCGGAAGTTTGCGAAGCAGCTGGTGGCGATGTCACCGTGCTCGCAAAAGCAATTGGATATGACCCACGTATCGGCAATCGCTTTTTGCAGGCAGGTATCGGCTTTGGTGGCGGATGTCTACCAAAAGATATTCGTGCATTTATGGCGCGCGCACAAGAACTTGGTGCAGACCAAGCACTTGAGTTCCTTCGCGAGATCGACAACATCAACCTTCGTGCACGTCAGCGCGTGATTGATGTTGTTCGCGCTGATCTCTCAGATGATTTAACCCAGTACAAAATCGCTGTGCTTGGCGCGACCTTTAAGCCAGATAGCGATGATGTCCGTGACTCCCCAGCGCTTGATATCGCTGCTCAACTTTCAGCAGCAGGTGCACAAGTCGTTGTTCATGACCCTCAGGGTATCGAGCCAGCACGTAAGCGCTTCCCTAACCTCGACTACGCCGAGAAGGTTGTCGATGCTGTAAAGGG
>JBFYOW010000089.1:0-3986 GCA_041303595.1 Actinomycetes bacterium | reverse complement strand
GAAGCTTCAACTCCAGTACCTCGTTGAAGAAGAGAAGCTAGCCCGAGATGTCTATACATACCTGGCCGAAAATGTGACTTCTCAGAAGTTTTCAAATATCGCAAAATCTGAACAGACTCACATGGATAATATTTCTGCCCTATTGAAAAAGTACAACTACTTTAATCCAACACTTAATCGCCCAGCAGGTGTGTATCGCGACCAGGAACTTCAGGCACTTTACAACGAACTTATTGCTAAGGGTTCAGTTGGCGTAGCGGAGGCTTTTGCAGTCGGAGTCGCCATTGAGGAACTTGATATCGCTGATATCAAGAAAATGATGGCCAATCCAGCACCAGCTGATGTGAAGCTCGCATGGGATCGTTTGCTCAAAGGTTCAATCAATCACTTAGCAGCCTTTAGCCGCTAATAGCAGGAAATAGAAGCGCTCCGTCTCAGAATGAGGCGGAGCGCTTCTATTTATACGGCAGAGATACGAGAAATTCTTCACATTTCAATCAGCAGGTAAGGTTGCCGCTATGAGTGAACTCTCTGCCCAGGTACGCGCTGCTTTAGATGCAGCCGTATCTGCCATCGGTGGAAAGCCTCGTGATGGTCAGATTGAGATGGCGGAGGCGGTTGCCAATGCACTCACAGATCGCCACCACTTAATGGTGCAAGCAGGTACCGGTACCGGTAAATCACTCGCCTATCTTGTTCCAGCTCTTGTGCATGGTCGAAAAGTTCTGGTCGCCACCGCAACCCTTGCACTCCAACGTCAGTTAGTAGAACGCGACTTACCTGCAGTTGTTCCGGCGCTAGAGAAGCAACTTGGTCGCGAGATTACATATGCAATTTATAAGGGTGTAGGAAATTACATCTGTTTGGCGAAGATGAACTCAGAAGAGCCCGATCCTGATAGCGAACTCTTGCTCGAAGCATCATTCTTAGAAAAAGATGCAAAGCGGTTACATGCTTGGGCGCGCAGTAAGGATGTCTCAGGAGATCGCGACGATGCGCCAGAGGTCGATCGCAGGGTCTGGGCGGCAAACTCACTCTCTGGCCGCGAATGTGTGGGCGCTGATTCCTGTGCCTACGGATCTCAATGTTTTGCAGCAAAGGCGAAAGCCAAGGCTCAAGATGCAGATGTAGTTGTCACCAACCACACACTACTTGCAATTGAGATTGTGGATGCCCATCCGATTTTGCCAGAGCGCGATGCAGTCATTATCGATGAAGCCCATGAGTTCATGGATCGCACTACACAGGCTGTTACAGAAGAGCTCACCTCAACCCGAGTCCTTCGTGCTGCAGCAATGGCGCGAAAATATATGCCAGGTAAAGTCTCAGAAGGATTTACCAACGCTGCAGATAGTTTTCACGATGCCATGGCAGATTATGGCGATGATGTAAAGGGTGACTTCTCAAAGCAAGGTCGACTAAAGGAGATTCCACAATCTCTAGAACATCCAATCCGTAAAGTACGGGAGGCAGCAACTGCGGTCGCACAGACGTTGGCATCAGATGAAGAGATATTAGATCCTGATGCTCTGGCAGAGCGGGCACGCGTAAAAGGCGCGGTACAGGAGATTGCCACAATCGCAGGGAAATTGTTGAAGATGGGCGATACCCATGTGCTCTGGTACGAACCAACTTTCTCGACGCTCTACTTAGCGCCGCTCTCTGTCTCGCATGTGCTTCGATCTAATTTGTTGACCCAATCACCAGTCATCGCGACTTCAGCAACTTTGACCGTTGGCAATGGTTTCGATGCCATGGCAAAGAGCATTGGATTTATCGTGGGCGAAGACGGCGACCAAGAAGTAAAAGATGGAGATATTGATCCCGCAAATTTACAGACAATGGATGTTGGGTCGCCTTTTGATTTCGCTAATCAAGGAATGCTTTACCTACCAAAGCATTTACCAGAACCCACTCGTGATGGAACTTCACCGCAAGTTTTGGAAGAACTTGGTGAGTTAATTGATGCGGCAGGTGGTCGCACCCTCGCACTCTTCAGCTCGTGGCGTGGAGTAGAAGCAGCAGACCTTCATCTTCGTAACGTTTTAAAGGAACGACCAATATCGATTATTACTCAGAAGCGCGGCGATGCGGTTGCACCGCTGGTCGAACGCTTTGCAAAAGATGAGACCTCAGTACTCCTGGGCACGATGTCTCTCTGGCAGGGTGTTGATGTTCCTGGAAATTCTTGCATCTTGGTAGTCATTGATCGCCTTCCATTTCCGCGTCCCGATGAACCAGTGTTAGCTGCGCGATCTGCTCTCGCCGATACCGCTGGCGGCAGCGGGTTTATGCAGGTCTCAGTCCCAAGAGCGGCGCTCCTGCTCGCCCAAGGAGCAGGGCGTTTGATTCGAAGTGTTGACGATCGAGGTGTGGTGGCAATCATGGACTCTCGAATTGTGACCAAAAGGTATGGAAATATCCTGCTTAACTCAATGCCACCGCTCTGGCGCACCAACGATAAGCAGGTGGTCCGAGATTCACTGAGCAGACTCGCTGCTTCCATGAAATCATAGGGATATGCCGAAGATTGTTACCGAGACTCTTGCGCAGCACCGTGATTGGCGCAGAGGTCAGTTAATTGAAGCAGCAGCAGCAATAGCACTCGAATCAGGGGGAGCAGCTGTCACTGTGGCAGCCGTTGCTGCCCGTGCCGGTCTATCTCGTACATCTGTCTACGAATACTTTGCCAGTAGCGCAGATCTTGCAGCAGATTTAGTAATTGAAGAGTTAAAGTTATTTGCAGATGAGCTAGCAAAGATTTCTGCTGAAGGAAGAACTTCCATTGAATCGATTGACCTATGGATTTCAGGGTCACTTCGCTACATCGCCGATGGTCGCCACTTGTTGGCAAAGGCTCTCAATGCAATTGATCTTCCTCGTAACCGTAGCGCAGCAATCGGGGCCGCACACGGAGCGCTCTTGGCACCTCTACGCACTCGTTTAGAAGAACTTGGCGTACGAGATGTCAGCTTTGCGCTCTCATTGATTCAGAGCACGACAGATGGCGCATCTCGCCGAATCGAACGCGGTGACGATGCAGAATCTGTCATCTCATCAACTCGAGAGTTCTGCATCGCCGGGCTTAAAGCCCTCGTTCGCTAATTACTTATTCTTTACCTTGATCTTCTGAGATAACGCCTGCCACATGCCTGCCTTTGCTGGGGCGGTCGCCGTCAAAGTACAAGGACCCTTTACCTCAACGAGATTAAGTTCCACTCGGCAATTCTTTGAGTTTGATTTATATGAGATTGTCTCGCCGAAGTTGCTTTCAGATACAAGAGCCTTCGTCTTTCCCTTAGGAATTGTGAGTGACTTGGTGGAAAGCTTCTGAACGCCCGGAACCAGGATAAATGGGAAATTTCCTGAAGCTGCAGCAACAGTTGCTGAACCTGCTGTTGTAAATCCAAGTGCACATTGGCCGGCACCCTTGAGAGCGGTGAATGTTCCATTTACATAGGTGCAATCAGGTGTGAGTGAAGTCAAATTAACGACTGCGCCTGATTTGGCTGAGGCAGAAATCTTTGCAACCGCACGATAGGCGAGATTGCTAGGAACGTTGCGCACCAATGTCTTTCCGTTGAGAGTTACAGTGATCTCATCAGCTGGGAGAACTGGAGCGGCCGCAGCGGCACCTGCCTTAAACGAGATTGGAAAGAACTTATCCTCCGATGTATCACTTGAAGCGGTGTGATCTAGACGGAAGAACAACCCACATTCTTCCTTGGTGCAGTCAACGCTCTGACCCTTGCCTGAGATAGTCCCAAAAACAGTGATAGCGATTCCACCGGTTGGGCTCGTAGCGAGTGCTCCACCAGTAGCTGAGACCCACACCGGTGCCGCATCACTACAGATTGCTGGGCGCGCTGTTCCAACAGGTGCAATACATTGCTGAATGTACATTCCCTTACCGGTTGGAAACTTTGTAAATCCTCCGTTGATCTTGGCGCCGGCAGGATCAAGGTTGGTTAAAGGAGCACTGGACC
>JBFYOW010000088.1:0-4028 GCA_041303595.1 Actinomycetes bacterium | reverse complement strand
CCTTCAGCCAAAGTTCCACCAGCTCCAACATATGGACCTTCGGTGCCTTCACGAACTACTACAAAATCAATTGGAGCTTTAGTAGCCAATGGACCGGTAACGCCAGGCATCAACTTTGCAGGGCGAAGGTTGATGTAGTGATCGAATGCGAAACGAAGCTTCAATAGCAAGCCGCGCTCGAGCACACCCGATGGAACAGTTGGGTCTCCAACTGCGCCAAGCAGGATTACATCCGCCTTAGCCAGTTCTGCCATGACGGAGTCAGGAAGAACTTCTCCCGTGCGATGCCAATAACCAGCACCGAGGTCATAGTTAGTCTTATTAAAGGTAACGCCGTACTTTGCAGCAACGGCATCTAAAACCTTAAGACCCTCTCCTACAACTTCAGTTCCGATTCCATCGCCTGGAATAACTGCAAGGTTGAATGACTTGGACATATTTAAATTAACCTACCAATGAGACTGAACGGACGAGATCGGCTGAGATCTCCTTCTTAATTGTTTCTGTAACTGAGTCAGGTACCGATGAATCAACAGTGAGCGCCATCAGCGCCTTTCCACCTGCAGCTTCACGCGCTACCTGCATACCTGCAATGTTGATTTTTGAATTACCAAGTGTGTTACCTACTGCGCCTACTACGCCCGGCTTATCTGTGTAGCGAAGGAATAAGAGGTTCTCAGTTGGTGGAAGGTCGAGATCGAATCCATCGATTGCGATGATCTTCTCAACCTTCTTGATTCCCATCAGAGTTCCATCAACCTTGATCTGATGTCCTGACGCAAGAGCAGCATGTAGTGAAATCATGCTGCGGTATTCAGGGCTATCAGCTGTTGTTGTGACGTTAGATGTAACTCCGCGTTCTGCTGCAAGACCTGGAGCGTTGACGTACGTAACGTCTTCAGAACCTGTTGCCATCAAAGCACCTTTGAGCGCACTGATTGCAAGAACAGATGAGTCATGGCCGGAGATATCGCCTTTAACAGAAATCTCCATTGAGACTGGAAGTTCGCCAGCAAGTGCTGTCGCAATCTGTGCCATCTTCTCAACTAGTGGAAGCGATGGACGGATCTCATCGTGGATTGCTCCACCCTTTACATTGACCGCATCAGGTACGAGTTCGCCAGCAAGTGCTTTACGAACTGAAACCGCTACTGCAATACCTGCACGCTCTTGAGCTTCATCAGTAGAAGCTCCGAGGTGTGGTGTTGCAACAACTTGATCCAGCTGGAAAAGTGGTGAATCGGTGCAAGGTTCAGTGATGTAAACATCTAGACCAGCGCCTGCAACACGTCCTTCTGTGATTGCGTCATAGAGAGCAGCTTCATCAAGTACTCCACCGCGGGCAGCGTTGATGATGCGTACTTCTTTCTTTACCTTCTTCAGCGCTTCGACCCCAATGAGATTTGCAGTCTCTTTTGTCTTTGGCAAGTGAATGGTGATGAAGTCAGAACGCTTCAACAAATCATCAAGTTCGACGAGTTCAACACCCAATTGGGCAGCGCGCGCTGGCTGAAGGTATGGATCGTAAGCAATGACATTCATGCCAAATGCCTGCATGCGATGTGCAACGAGTTGTCCAATGCGACCAAAGCCTACGATTCCGAGAGTCTTCTCGAAGAGTTCTGCTCCGGTGTACTTAGAACGGGCCCACTTCCCATTTTTTAGCGCCGCATGTGCTGGTGAGATGAATCGAGCAGATGCAAGCAACAGTGAGATAGCAAGTTCTGCGGCTGAAACGATATTTGAAGTTGGAGCGTTAACAACCATGACGCCCGCTGCAGTTGCAGCAGGAATATCAACGTTGTCGAGACCAACGCCAGCGCGCGCAATGACCTTAAGGCCCTTTGCGGCAGCAATTGCCTCTGCATCCATCTTTGTTGCCGAGCGAATTAGGACTGCATCGACACCCTTACCTAAAGCTTCAAGAAGTTCTGCGCGGTTTGCACCATCACAGTTGCGAACTTCGAAGTCAGGACCAAGGGCATCAAGTGTTGCAGCGCTGAGTTCTTCAGCAATCAAAACAACAGGTTTAGCCACGTGCAGCACTTCCCTCTTGGTAATCATCGTTGTCAGCCTTCTTCATCCAGCTAAACATCTTGCGGAGCTCACGGCCAACCTTCTCAATCTGGTGTGACTCACCCTTCTGGCGAAGCGCTGTGAATTCCTTTCCACCGTTCTCAAGATCATCAACGAAGCGCTTGGCAAATGCACCTGACTGAATGTCAGCAAGTACTGCCTTCATGTTCTCCTTGACGTGTGGATCGATAACACGTGGACCTGATACATAGTCACCGAATTCAGCGGTGTCAGATACTGACCAACGCTGCTTTGCGATTCCACCTTCGTACATAAGGTCGACGATCAACTTAAGTTCGTGGAGGCACTCAAAATAAGCAACCTCTGGCTGGTATCCAGCCTCAACAAGAGTTTCAAAGCCGTACATCACGAGCTGTGAAGCACCGCCACAGAGAACAGCTTGCTCTCCAAACAAATCTGTCTCAGTCTCTTCCGTAAATGTTGTGAGGATTCCGCCTGCGCGAAGTCCGCCCATTGCCTTTGCATATGAAAGTGTTAATGGCCATGCATTGCCAGTCGCATCCTGCTCGACTGCAACGATATCTGGAACGCCACGACCTGCTGCGAACTCGCGACGCACAAGGTGTCCTGGTCCCTTTGGCGCAACCATGCACACATCAACATCTGCAGGTGGCTTGATGTAACCGAAACGAATATTGAAACCGTGACCGAAGAAGAGTGCATCGCCCTTTTCTAGGTTAGGCAAGATTGACTCAGCATAGATGTGGCGCTGAAGGTGATCTGGAGCCAAGATCATGATGACGCTTGCTTCTTTTGTTGCCTCTGCAACTGAAACGACGCGAAGGCCTTCTGACTCTGCCTTTGCGCGTGATGGAGAACCTTCCTTAAGACCTACGCGAACATCAACACCTGAATCACGAAGGTTAAGTGCGTGTGCATGGCCTTGTGAGCCATAGCCGATGATCGCGACTTTGCGACCTTGAATTACGGATAGATCTGCATCCTGATCGTGATACATCGTTGCCACGGTATTTCTCCTTTTAGTCGTTTTTGCGCTAGAACTAGTTTTGGTAGTCGGGTTGTGTGTCTTTGACTGTCTGCTTTGCTCCATCAACGAGCTCTTCAATGCTGATAACACTGATGAGCTTGTCTAGCTGAGCGATTACTTGCTCGAGAGAATGTCCTTCAAGATTTACTTGAATAACCATCTTCGAAACTTCTGGGTTAGCTGTTGGACCTACAACCAAGGTATCGATGTTGTACGCACGGCGAGCGAAAAGGCCCGATACGCGAGCGAGTACACCTGGTTCGTTTTCGACGAGAACTTCAATTGTATGAATAGACATTAGAGCTCCTGTGAATCCCAGTCAGGCGCAGTAGCGCGGGCGATCATGATTTCGTCATTTGAAGTTCCAGCAGCGACCATCGGCCACACCATCGCATCGCGATGTACTCGGAAATCAACTACAACTGGTTGGTCATTAATTGACATTGCCTTCTCGATTGTTGCATCGAGATCTTCTGGACGTTCGCAAGATAGTCCTACGCAGCCCATCGCTTCTGCCAACATTGGAAAGTTTGGAACTCGCTTTGATTCGAGACTGGTATTTGAGTAACGACCTTCGTAAAACAATGTCTGCCATTGGCGGACCATGCCGAGAGATTCGTTATTGATGATTGCAACCTTAATTGGAATATTGTTAAGTGCACAAGTAACAAGCTCTTGGTTTGTCATCTGGAAGCAACCATCACCATCGATCGCCCACACCGTTGCATCAGGTGCGCCAACTTTTGCGCCCATCGCTGCCGGCACGCCGTATCCCATTGTTCCTGCGCCACCTGAGTTGAGCCAGGTGCGTGGATGTTCGTAAGAGATAAATTGTGAGGCCCACATTTGATGCTGACCAACACCTGCAGTAAAGATTGTCTCTTTGCCAGAAATCTTTCCAATGCGCTCAATAACCGCTTGTGGTGATAAAGATCCGTCGTCA
>JBFYOW010000087.1:0-4095 GCA_041303595.1 Actinomycetes bacterium | reverse complement strand
TATTTAAATTAAACAATAAGTGGGTATTGATAGTTTCTCTCAACCCAGGCGGATATCAAGTTGGTTCAGGAACTCAATACTTTATAGGCGAATGGAACGGAAAAGAATTTATCGCCGATGATTTAAATACACGTTGGCTAGATTATGGGCGCGATAACTATGCAGGAGTTACATTTAATGATGCGCCAAACAACAAAAGAATTTTCATCGGTTGGATGAGCAACTGGGAGTACGCACATAAAGTTCCAACCGACCCATGGAGAAGTGCGATGACCTTGCCTCGCGAATTGTCACTAGTCGGCGATCGCCTTGTGCAGAAAGTTCTACCCAAAAAGAAATTACCAACAATTAAGTTCTCAACCAGTGGTGGAAAAGTTAAAATCTCTGAAAATGCAGAGCGCTACATCGAAGTCGGCCTGGCCGATGAAAAAATCTTTATGGATGCGACCAACACCTGGTACGAAGATCAAAAATTTAGCCGCCAAGAGATTGCAACAGATAAGAAGATTGTTGATTTTGAAATCTATATAGATCGCGGCTCAATCGAGCTTCTTGCTGATGGCGGTACTGTCTCAATTACCAACCTGGTCTTCGTCGACACCGCCTTAAGTACCGTTTCCAGTGAGGGCGAGACCCATAACCTCGAACTCACTGAGCTCGCCTAAAATACGCTCCAAAAACAGGCTCAAACTGCAAAAAACTGCAAAATGTGTTGCAAGAGAGTTATTGCGCCTGCCTTCCTTTGGCCTGCGCCCACCTTTACCTTTGAACCACAACAGGCCTACCTAGGAGGTCTTGTTAACCCTCGAAAGGAAACACTTCATATGAAGAAGTCAATGAAACTCGGAGCACTTGCTCTGACTTCAGCACTTGCTTTATCTGTTGTCGTAGTTGCTACACCATCAGCAACTGCTGCAACATGTAAGAAGAAGACTGAAGTAGTAATGTTTGGAACAATCAAGAAAGAAATTCGCGAACAGTTCCTCTCAGCAGCATCTGCTTACAACCGTAGCCAAAACTGCTACAACCTTAAGTCAATCCTTGGCGACGATAGCCTTACATTTCTTCAGAACATAACTCCAATGTATGCAACTAAGAATGCTCCAACAATCATGTACGACCTTCAGTACATCCCTGACATGGCTGACAAGGTCATGGATTGGAAGGGCACTAAGCTCATGTCACTTGCATCACCAGGACTTCTTGCAGCAGCAAATGTTGGAGGACGCCAAGTTGGTCTTCCATCAACAGCTGAAGCTTTCGGACTTGTTTACAACAAGAGCGTTATCAAAGCCGCAGGTGTAGATGTCACAAAGATCAAGACATGGAATGACCTAGATGCAGCATTTAAGAAGATCAAGGCAGATGGCAAGAAGCCACTTCACTTCTCAGCTATCTGGTGGTCACTTGGTGCACACTTCACAAACATGTTCCACACAACTGCAGGCAAGACTCACGAAGCACGCCTCAAGGTTCTAGACAAGCTTGTAGATGGAAAGATGAATCTCTCAAAGGATCCAGCTTTCAAGAACTGGTTAGCGACATTCGACTTCCTAAAGAAGAACAACTCAGCACCTGTAAACCTCACAGATACTGAATTCGATGCATCAGTTGCAAACCTTGCAAGCGGAGATTACGGATTCATGTTCCAAGGTAACTGGACTGAGCCAAGCCTCAACACAATTGCAAAGAGCACCAAGTTCGGTCTAATGAACCTACCAATGAGCAACGATGCAAAGGGATACGGAAACGATTCAATCCCTGTCGGCGTTCCTGGTTACTTCATGATCGATAAGGAGCAGTCAACAAAGGCAGAACGTAAGGGAGCAATTGACTTCCTAACATGGCTCTACACATCACCTCAGGGCCAGCGCTTCGTTGCTGATCCAGTAACTGAAGGTGGAATGGGATTCATCCCTGTCTACAAGGGCTTCAACACAAAGCCAGCAACAAGCATGGCTGGCGATATTGCTAAGTTCGTAAATTCAGGAAAGACACTTGAGTGGATCAACACTTACTACCCAGGTGGCCTCCAGGAGGAAGTTGGCAAGGTATCTATGCAGCAGTACTTCACTGACAAGATCAGCGCAACTGAGCTTGCAACAGCGATCCAGAATGCATGGAAGGGCAAGGCCAAGACTTGGCGCGGAGAAGCTGCTTAATCGCGCTTCACCACTTTCAAGTCAAAAAATAAGTAAATAGAATCATCCTGAGGCGGGGAAACTCGCCTCAGGATGATTTTTCTTAAACAGTAAAGGAGGCCCAAGTGATATCAGCAAGAAAAACAAAGAAATTCTTAAAGTTCGCTGGCCTACCACTTGCAATCTTTACAATCGTTCTTGTAGTTCCCTTTGTAAATGGCTTCTATTACACCTTTACAGATTGGGATGGATTTAAAACAACAAAACTTGTCGGCTTCACTAACTATGCAGACTCATTTGCAGATCCAAAATTCTGGACAACCCTTAGATTCACAACGCTCTTCGTGATTGTCTCTCTCATTTTAGTCAACGTGGTTGCATTTGGGCTTGCGCTAATAGTTACATCAAAGCTGCGAAGCAGAAACATTCTGCGCACATTTTTCTTCGTACCTAACCTCATCGGTGGCGTCGTCCTCGGGGTTATCTGGCAATTTATCTTTAATACCGCGCTAGTTACCCTTGCTAATAAATATGACTGGGAACTCTTTAAGGAATCGTGGCTACAAGACACCAATAAAGCATTTTGGGCGCTGATAATCGTGACAGTCTGGCAATCTTCTGGATACATGATGATTGTCTACATCACGGGCCTTGTCTCAATCGAGAACGATGTACTTGAAGCATCGCAGATTGATGGCGCTTCACCACTTCGCACACTATTTTCAATCAAAATTCCATTGATGGCTCAAGCTTTTACTATCGCCCTCTTCTTAACCTTGCGAGCAGGCTTTATGGCTTACGACGTAAACGTCGCACTGACAGATGGTGGTCCTTTCCGTACAACCGAATTGATCTCATTGCATATCTTCCAGGATGCATTCCTTGAAGGAGATTTTGGTACAGGTCAATCAAAGGCAGTAATTATGTTTCTAGTCGTGGCACTCGCCGCTCTAGTTCAAGTCACCATCTCTAAGAGATACGAGGTCCAGCGATGAAAACCCGTAGACGACTCGGCAAAAGAATCACATTCGGAGTTGGAATTACCATAGCTATCGCTTACTTCTTCCCATTTTTCTTAGTCTTTGTTAACTCCGTTAAGTTGAAGTATGACATTTTGGCCAACCCTCTTACGCTTCCAGTTGAAATCACGTGGGATAACTTTGAGCAAGCTTTTACAAAGATGAATTATTTTAGAGCGCTGACTAACTCATTAATCATTACAGTTCTGAGCGTTACGCTGTTAATTATCTTCTCATCAATGCTCGCTTATTATCTAGCTCGCACAAAGAACAAAACATCCAAGTACATCTTCTTGATTCTTGTAGCGTCGATGATCGTTCCTTTCCAAGCACTAATGATTCCATTTATGGCTCGCTTCGCGCCATTGGTCTCCTTTAACAATCGCGGCGCTTTGATCTTCTTCTATATTGGTTTTGGCACAGCGCTATCAACATTCTTGTATCACGGCTTTATCTCAACTATTCCAACCGAGATTGATGAGGCGGCATCGATTGATGGCGCGTCAGATATGGTCGCTTTCTGGAGAATCATCTTCCCAATGATGCGTCCAATTACGGCAACAGTTGCAATTATCAATGCGCTCTGGATCTGGAATGACTTCCTCTTGCCTCGACTGGTGTTAACAGAAGAAACGCAAACCCTTCCACTATCCACATATCTCTTCTACGGCACCTACACAGTCGAATATGGACAAGCTATGGCAGGACTTGCACTAGCGGTTATTCCAATTGTGATCTTCTATCTTGTCCTGCAAAAGCAGTTCATTTCAGGTATTTCACAAGGCGCTGTTAAGTAATATCCAAAACACTCTCGCGAATGACAAGAGTTGTCGGCACTGAAATCTTTCCAAGTTCGCTCTCTGGCTTTTCAATCGCTGCCAGAATTTGCGAAGCTGCAAGTTGACCTAAGAACCTTGGTGGTTGAGCAACAGTTG
>JBFYOW010000086.1:0-4209 GCA_041303595.1 Actinomycetes bacterium | reverse complement strand
ACAGATTCAAAGACCTGAGTCGTCACAGCTCGTCCCGAGAGAGCCTCCCAAGTAGCGCTTCCTACAAAGTTAAGACTAGAAGGTGTAGGAACTACGGTGACGGCGAAGCCTTGCTCTTGTAAACGACGAAGAAGATCACAGGCCTTATAAGCAGCAATGCCGCCGCCAACTCCGAGAATTATCTCTCGCGTTGGGGCGGACATGAGCTGTAAAGAAAAAGTGGCTAAGCGTTTGTCTCGAGATTTTCGATGGTCAAGAGACCTTCGTTGATCTCACGAAGCGCAATTGAAAGCGGCTTCTCATGAACGTAAGTATCTACAAGTGGGCCCACATATTCTAGAAGTCCCTCATTGAGCTGTGAGTAGTACGCGTTAATCTGGCGAGCACGCTTTGCGGCATAGAGAACCAGGGCGTACTTAGAACCGCTCTTGTCGAGAAGCTCATCGATAGGTGGATTGGTAATGCCGTCGACGTGTCCGCTCATGGGGTACTCCTTCTATTGCAGGTTATTGCAAAGTCAAGATCAATGAATTAACGCTCTTGCGAGGTTGCCAATCTTATCAGGGTTGAGACCACCTCTTCGACCTGAGTATTGATGATGACGGTATCAAAGAGTGAAGCGGCTGCTAATTCCTCCTGAGCAAGGGCTAATCTCGCCGCTCTACGCTCAGGAGAGTCCGTACCACGCCCTTCAAGTCGAGAAACGAGCTCCTCCCATGAAGGGGGCTCAAGAAAGACCAGGAGGGCTTCTGTTGAATGGCCCTTCACCTGCTTGGCTCCAGCTATTTCAATCTCAAGCAGAACGTTGATACCAGATGAGAGTGCGCGATCGACGGCTGCACGAGGGGTCCCATATCTATTTCCGGCGAACTCTGCCCACTCCAAAAACTCATCACTCGCAATCGCCTGATCGAATTCCTCATTCGAATAAAAGTAATAATCAACTCCATCGATCTCATTGAATCGGGGTGCACGTGTCGTTGCAGAAACACTGACCCAAAATCCTGGAGTATCTCGAAGCGCTTTTGCCACGGTGCTCTTGCCTACTCCCCCTGGACCAGAGAGCACCAATAGTCGTCCGCGCGTTGCGATATCTGGAATGTCAAACTCCTTTAGTAACGCATCTCTTTGATGGCGACCTAGACCACGAACGCGACGAGTGGGCGAGATATTTAGCCTCTCCATCAGAGCATGTGCACGAATCTTGCCATACCCTGGAAGTGATTCCAGCAATTCGACCACTCGCATCTTTGCAATCGATTCACTCTTCAGCGATTCATCGAATACGTCACGGAAGGCAACCTCACCCTTAGTTAAGCGCGCCTTGTATTGAGCTCTTTCCTGTCTTGCATATTTTGCAAGATCCAGCGCTTTGCTACGCTCCTCGGGAGAAAGCTGAGGCGGAAGTGGCATGTCCTAATCTTAACCTGCGATCTCATCCAATATTGATTTTGCACGTTCGTTCATCGCAGCAGGACCATCAATCCAGGCTCCTGTAATCGGCCTTCCAATCACCACGTAATTTGCACCTGCATCTATAGCCTGACGCGGAGTCATCGTTCGAACTTGATCATCAGTGCCAGCAGAGTCGGATGGACGAACCCCTGGAGTAATGATGGTTGGCGTCGGGCCGACTGCGCTTCTGATTGCTTCAATCTCAAGCGGAGAGGAAACAATTGCCTTGGCACCCGAACGGACCGAGAGTTCGGCAAGGGCGACTACGCTCTCTAGAGAACTTTGTGCAAAGCCGATTTGGAAGAGATCCTCCTCAGAGAGTGAGGTCAAAATCGTGACTGCTGTAATGTCAATGTGAGGGACTGCATCAACTGCAGCTTTCACCATCGCCGCCCCGCCAGATGCATGTACGGTAAGGAAGCGCGGATTGATTGAAGATATTGCCTTCGCAGCAGATGAAACGGTGTTTGGTATGTCGTGCAATTTCAGATCCAGAAAAATATCAACTTCAAATTCGTTCTTAAGCGCATTAACACCTTCTGCGCCAAAGGTAAGGAAGAACTCAAGTCCTAGTTTGTAGAGACCTACATGATTGCGGGTCGCATCCATCCATCCACGAGCCGTATCAAGATCTTTCGTATCGACTGCCAAAATAATGGGAGAGCTCATAGTGAGACCTTTCTATCGGTGCGCATAACCCACCGCTTGCTTGAGTGAAGTAAATCCGCGTTGAGCAAGTAATTCACTCAATTGTTGTTGAATAGAGATGAGGGCAGTTGGATTACCGAAGCTTGCAGTTCCAACTGATACACCAGATGCACCTGCGAGAATGAGTTCTAGCGCATCACGCCCGCTTGAGACACCTCCCATTCCAAGAATCGGTAGATCGGGTAGGGCTTCGTGAACTTGATAGATAGCTCGTACCGCAATAGGTCGGATTGCTGGGCCGGAGAGGCCACCAGTTTTTCCACCAAGGTGAGGTTTCATCGTATCCAAATTGATTACCATTCCTAGAACGGTATTGATCAGCGCAACTCCGTCAGCACCGGCATTGACGACTGAGTGTGCAACATCTGCGATGTTGGTGACATCTGGTGTGAGTTTAGCCAGAATTGGTATCTCTCCCCCAATAACTTTGCGAACGCTTTCAACTACACGTGCAGAGGTATCGCAATCGGTTGCAAAGACGAGTCCTCGATTTTCAACATTCGGGCAGGATATGTTTACCTCAACTGCCGATATACCTGGGGTTGAACGAATCTTTCGAGCCAACACTGAATACTCATCAATCGTCTCACCAGCAATCGAGACAATCACTCTCGACCCCTGCGAAAGCAGCCAAGGCACATCGTTCGCAAGAAATGCATCAATACCCGGACCCTGCAAACCGATGGAGTTGAGCATTCCGGAAGGAGTCTCTGCCATTCGCGGTGTTGGTCGACCGTGACGTGGTTTATTCATCACCGACTTGGTGACAACAGCTCCAATATCTTTTAGCGGGAAGAACTGTGCAAGTTCTTTACCACTGCTGGCACAACCTGAAGCGGTAAAGAGTGGTGAAGGAAACCAAGCATTTCCTAGTGTGGTTGAGAGATCTACTTGATTTGCCATCTAAAAACTCTCCGTGCTCTTGCCTACTAAATCCCAGCACACTGAAGCTCCATCCATGACAGGGCCATCAATACAGGAACGCTTCATAGATATAGCGCCTGTTTCATCCTTAACGGGAAGGACGCAGGTCATGCAGATTCCAATTCCACATGCCATCGCCTCTTCAACTGATGCCTGATGGATGACGTGGTGCTCTGAAGCGATTTCGGTGATTGCTTTCAGCATTGCCATCGGTCCGCACGAGTAAATAATCTCGATATTTCGCTCTTTGATAATCTCAGCGAGTTGGGATGTGACGCGCCCTGGCTCACCCATTGAGCCATCCTCGGTGAAGATCTTTAAAGAGTTTACAGATCTCTTGCCCTCCATAGGGGCATAAATCTTGCTTCCATTGCTTGCGCCCAAGACCATATCAACTTTGCAACCTCGAGACTTCAGCACATCAGCCAGACCAAAGAGCGGCGCAGAGCCATAACCACCGCCAATTAAAAGCGCATTCGCTGGTTCTGTCGGAATACCAAATGCCTTACCTAGCGGAGTAATGACATCAACTTCTGCACCTTCGACTTGAGCACAGAGCCACTTTGATCCACTTCCATGGGGGGCAACAATGAGTTCTACCGTTCCGCCGTATTGCGCATTCTCAGATGTACGAGAAATCGCAAAGGCTCTTCTCAATACCATTCGTGAAGCTTCCCCACCGACTTGTATCGCAATAAAGTTTCCTGGACGGCAATTACGCACCGCATCACCAACGCTAAGAATCAACTGATGATAAGCACCAATTCTCTTATTGGCGATCACAACAGCAGTGACTTGAACAGCAGATTTGTTAATGGAGCTCATGCAAGCCACTCCTGAATAGATTTTACTTCGAGGTCGCCCTGTCGAAGAACTTTAATGCCTTCAACTGCAGCGCTAAATCCTGGAGTTGTAGTGATGATTGGAATACTGCGTTGCACTGCAGCAGTTCTAATCGCCCAACCATCCGCACGAGTACCTCTACCGACTGGCGTATTGATGACCAGGTCAATCTCACCAGAGTTGAGTAGATCAACGATTGTTGGCTCCCCTAATGGTCCGCGTCCCTCTGAATTCTTACGAACCTGGGTAGTAATCACTCCGTGTTCGCCCATGAAGGTA
>JBFYOW010000085.1:0-4284 GCA_041303595.1 Actinomycetes bacterium | reverse complement strand
GGTTTGCCAGAGACCAGACGGTATCGCCAGGAGCGACGGTAATCGTAATAAATGACTGTGTAGCACTGACTTGAGAGCTTGTAGAAGCACCCGCCTGTCCGCCAGCAACGGATGCTGCCACGATAGCGAGAGAAAGAACCACGAGGGTACGAGCTAAGCGGCCACGGCGATTTAACTTGATTGTGCCGGACGGATTGGCCTGAAAGCCTTGAAAATCAATGGTTTTAGAGCTATTTACAGAATTGATAGTCATTGTGCTCATGGTCTTGCTCCTGCCATATACAACCTTGGGGAAGGTTTTCGAACATTTGTTCGATAAGAGAACAATACCCCCGACCCCCGACAAGTGCAAGACAAATTCGAACAGATGTTTGATTTTATCCACAATCTGTGGAACCATCTGTGTATGGCCAAAAAGATATCCCCAGATGGCGAGCTCACCGGCCGCCAGGTCGAGATCCTCGACTACCTCAAATCATCCGTTGAGAGCCAGGGCTACGCCCCCACTATGCGAGAGATTGGCGCCGCAGTCGGCCTCACCTCATCGGCATCTGTGAAATACCAGCTCGATATCCTCGAAGATAAAGGGCTGATCCGCCGCGGTGATAATTCGGGTCGCGCAATTGAATTAGTGATTCCAGATTCAGAGCTCGGCAACACAACCCCAGTCGATAAGACTAAGTTCATTCCATTGGTGGGTTCTATCGCTGCAGGTGTTCCTATTACTGCAGACCAGATGGTCGAAGAGACCATGCCTCTGCCAGAGAGTCTCGTTGGCAATGGCGATCTCTTTATGTTGAAGGTCAAAGGCGAGTCAATGATTGATGCTGCTATCTGTGACGGTGACTTTGTTGTTATTCGTCAGCAGAAGGATGCCAATAACGGCGAGATCGTCGCTGCAATGATTGATGGCGAAGCAACTGTAAAGACCTTCTCCAAGAAGGGCGGCAAGGTCTGGTTATTGCCGGCTAATGATGCCTTCGAACCTATCGATGGAACTCATTGCGAAATTCTCGGCAAGGTCACTGCAGTTCTTCGCTCTGTTCGCTAACTTCGTGCAACAGCAGAAGGTGAATTACTTGCCTTGCTCGTAGGTGTGAAGTGCAATTGAGTCGCGCGCTAGCTCCTGCTGTAATTGGGTGAAGGCCGCTGAGAATTCTGGAGTATCAAGCTTGTCGCGCCATCTCCCGATAGATGCCGAATCTTCCAAGACCTTTGCCGCGAAGAAGTCGCGCATTGATTGATCATCAGGCAGGTTGAGGAAATCGAGAATCTTCTGATAACTAGCCTGTCTAGCGCCTTGCACTAACTCTTCCATCTGGATTGTGAGTAGCTGTCCTGCAGGAATCTGTGCGAGCGCGTATTTGTCTTCGCGAAGGCGCTTATCTATCCAAGCGATTCCCTCTTCGGGGGTATTAGGCCCCCAATTCTTAGTCAACAGCGATGAGATTACATCTCTTGGATCTCGAACCATATTGATAAATTTTGCATCAGGATAGAGCGCTAGCAATCGATGAGCGTTAGAGATATTGAGCGGGGTTGTCTCTACCCAATATTTGTAATCTCCCCCAGCAATTCGCTTTGCAATGATCCGATCAATGAGTCGCTTTCCTGCCTTTTTTGGCTTACTGCCACCCTTTTTAAACTTTGCGAAGGTATCTTCAATCTCGGCGCGCGAATAATTGGCAATGAGCCCAGGTCCATGAGGCTCGGGCGCATCAATATCCCACCACTGGCTCCAAAATCTCTCTTCCATCTTTTCGAATCTGCCATGAAATTTTTCGAGCTCTCGAGCCTTATGCTTTCTATATGTTCTAAGGTGCAATCGAGATACTTTTCGCTCTTGCTTCTCTGGATAGGTGCGCGCACCAAAAACAGCATCAAGGAGACCTTGAGGATTAGAAACGAACTTCAACTCTGTGGGTGAGCTCTTCACGATTGCCGAATGGGCATCTAGCAGGTCGCCGACAATCGTTGTGCCGCTACGACCTGTTCCTCCGATGAAGATCAGGCTAACTTTGTGGCTTCCATGTGAATCGCGCATTACGGAAAGAATAGCCATTGATTTCCCACTTAGTCAGAATATATTGCACTCATTACAGAGAAATTTATCCCTCTCTTCTCAGGGGGAACAGGGCGAAGCGGAACCACAATCGTGGTCAATCTGCTCCATCGCCATGAGCAGATACATTCCAGCCTTCCACGAGAAGTCCGTTACCTCACCGATCGTTTTGGAATACTCGAACTCAACGGGAGAAAGCCGCTCTACCAGCACCGCACACTTCTCGCTGATGTGAAGAATGTAATCGCCGAGGCGCTTCCCTTTTTAGGCAAATCAAAATTGTCTATCTTTGAGGCGCGGATGCAAGATCTTTGGTGGGAACGTCCAGGCAAGAAAGGTAAGCCCCGCGGACTTGTACAAGGAATTTCACCAGATGAGTTAGAGCAAGCGCTGCAAACTTTCGCTAAGGCATATAGAAAAGACCGCAGGACTGCCTCCCGCGCACTTTACTTTGAGCTCGGGCAAGCTCAACTCAAGGGCAAGAGCGTTCGTTACTTTGCTGATTCAACTCCAATAAATATTCTCAGTGCTCATCACCTCTTTGAGCTATTCCCCGAGAGTAAGTTCATCAATATGATCCGAGACGGTCGCGATACCGCGCTATCAGTTTCAAAGGAGCCATGGGGTCCAAACGATCCGATAGCAGCGCTGGATTGGTGGAAGGGGCGAATTCTTGCCGGGCAGAACGCACTCAACCAGATTCCAGAGACAGCTCATATGACGCTCTACTTAGAGGATCTAGTTGTACATAGCCGTGATGAGAGCTATCAGTCGCTTCTTAATTTCTTAGATCTTGAGCCATCGGATGCTCTATTTAAATACTTTAATGAGACTGTCGATCCAGCAAAGATGAATACTGGTTCATGGAAAGAACTATCTAACGCCACCGTTTTCGATAAGAAATACAGCGAGATACTGAAAGAGCTTGCAGATCAAGGGGTGGAGATTAAGAAGCTCTACTGATGGCTATCAAGGTATTTGATAATCAATTCAACGTTGGTTGCCACATCTTGCATACCGTCTAGAACTAACTCGGGCTTTGATGGTCGTTCATACTCTTGACCCACTCCGGTGAAGTTAGGGATTTGGCCATCGCCCGCCTTCTTGTAGAGCCCCTTTGGATCGCGACTCTGGCAGATATCTATCGGAGTATCGACATGGACCTCAATAAATTCGCCCTCTTCGAAACGAGCTCGCGCCTGCATGCGATCGACCTCAAATGGGCTGACGAGAGCAGAGATAACAATCAGGCCGGCATCGACCATCAACTTTGAAACTTCAGAGACTCTTCGAACATTCTCAGCTCTCGCTTGGGGCGTGAAACCAAGATCCGTATTGAGGCCCATCCGTACGTTATCTCCATCGAGAATATAAGTATGGAATCCGCGAGCAAAGAGACTTTTTTCGAGGGCATTAGCAATTGTTGATTTACCTGAGCCGGAAAGGCCGGTCAGCCAGATAACTCTTGCCTTCTGCTGATTTCGGGCCGACCTTACCTCTTTATTAATTTCATAATCCTGATGGAAAATATTTGTCCCGCGGCGCAAAGAATGTCGAATCATTCCTGCTGCAACAGTTTGAAAGCTCAAGCGATCCACTAAGACAAAATTGCCGAACTCATGTGACTCGGCATATGGAAGAAGTGGGATTGGGCGATCTGTCGCAATCTCAATTGTGCCAATCTCATTCATGGAAAGTGAAGTTGCAGGGTGAATCTCACCAGAGTTGATCTCAAATCGATCTTTAACAACTGAAATCGTTGCCGGCACATGAGTTGGGCCAGAGATCAGCAGATATGAACGGCTAGTGACCAAGGGATCCTCATGAAGCCAGACCATATGTGCTTGGAACTTATCGGATGCTTCGATTGGTTGATCAGCCATTGAGATCAAATCGCCACGAGTGGCATCAACTTCAGGTTCGCAAACAAGGGTGATTGCCGTGTTATCTCCAGCCGATTGCACTTCAGAGAAGTCACTAATAATTGACTTCACTACAGCTTCTTTATTCGTTGGGAAGGTGCGGATTCGATCGCCCACCGAAATTACGCCGCCATGGATTGTTCCGGAGAGGCCTCTAAAATCAACAGCTCGTGAAACCAGTTGAATTCGCAACCTTGGTGAAGGAAGAGTGACTTCGGGTGCCTGCCAATTCTGGATCTGCTCCAGCAGAGTCTGACCTTGATACCAAGGCATCGCATCGGTAGCAAAGACCACGTTATC
>JBFYOW010000084.1:0-4411 GCA_041303595.1 Actinomycetes bacterium | reverse complement strand
ACAAATTTTGCATTTAAGTTTGGAACAAAAGTTCTCATCCCTATCTTTCGTCTGACGATGAAACGAGATTGGCGGGGAACTGAGAATATTCCGCAAGAAGGTCGCGCGATAGTTGCTTCAAATCATCTTTCATATCTCGATGTATTAGTTCTTACCGACTTACTCTTCACAAGCGGTAGAGCACCGCGTTACCTAGGCAAATCCGGCGTATTTCGCACACCCATCATTGGAAAGATCATTCTGGCTGCAGGCATGATTCCAGTTGAGCGAGAGTCGAAAGATGCCCGCAAGGCCGTTGATCACGCCAAAATATTGCTCGAAAAAGGGCACCTGGTTGGTGTCTACCCAGAAGGCACTTTGACTCGCGATGAGAATCTATGGCCGATGTTGGCAAAGACAGGATGTGCTCGGCTTGCGCTTGCAACAGATACGCCAGTCATTCCAATTGCTCAGTGGGGATCTCAAAAAATTATTCCTCGCTACACCAATCGCATCCACCTCTTTCCGCGAAAGACAATTGAGATGAGGGTAGGTGCTCCAGTGGATCTTTCTCGCTGGAAAGGCAAGCATGAAGATCCTCAGGCGCTGATCGAGGCAACTGCGCAAATCATGCTCGCAATTACAGAGATGCTGGAGGAGATTCGCGGCGAAAAACGCACTCCCGTAATCTTTGATCCACACACATCAGAGCTACCTAAGATTGGCAACTTCGTGAAATCAAATAAGAAGAAAGCGAAGTAATGTCTCAGAAAGTCACGGTATTTGGAGCGGGCGCTTGGGGATCGACCATGGCGCAGGTTCTCCACGATGCCGGAAATGATGTTCTTCTCTGGGGGCGTAACGAAGAAGTTGTATCTGAGATTAATTCTCGCCATACCAATAAAAAGTATTTAGATGGCCACGTCCTACCTAGCGAACTTAAAGCAACCTCAGATTTGCACGCCGCATTCAATCATTCGCAAATATATGTATTGGCAATTCCAGCCCAGCAATTACGTCCGATGTTGGCGGAGTGGAAGCCACTTGTTGCAAGCGATGCAATTGTCGTGAGCACCCTTAAAGGTATAGAAATTAGTACTCAAATGCGGATGACTGAAATCATTATCGAGATGTGGGGAGTATCGAAGGTTGGAGTCATCACTGGCCCAAATCTTGCTGATGAACTTGTTCTCCGCCAGCCAGCGGGCGCTGTAGCCGCAGCACCCACCCAAGAACTTGCTGACTTTATTCGTGAACTTTTCCGTACGCCTTATTACCGAACCTATACATCAACCGATGTCATGGGCTGCGAACTAGCCGGCGCCATTAAATCTGTGATCGCACTCTCTGTTGGAATTTCTATCGGTATGGGCTTTGGTGAAAATACGCAAGCGATGTTGATTACCCGCGGACTGAATGAGGTTGCGCGCTTATGCGCAGCCCATGGATCTGATCCGTTGACTGCGGCAGGTCTTGCTGGCATGGGGGATTTGGTGGCCAGTTGTGGTTCGCCACTTTCGCGCAATCGCACATTTGGAGAAGTTCTCGGACGCACCGGTTCGATGGAGATTACTCGCCAGCAAGTGGCGAAGACTGTCGAGGGAGTGGCATCTGCTGGTGCGGTCGTAGAAATTGCCCATCGCGTTGGCGTTGAAGTGCCAGTAATTGAATCAGTTGCAGATATTGTTAACGGTGCGCTCACACCTGAGCAAGCGCTCCAGCGCTTAATGGAGATCACTACGAAGGCGGAGAATTTCATTCGATGAAGCGAGTTGCCATTCTCTGCGGAGGCCGTAGTAGCGAACATGAGATTTCTTGTATTTCAGCTGGCGGTGTTATCTCTGCCATTGATCGCAGCAAGTACACACCCGTTCTCATCGGAATTACTAAGAGCGGAAAATGGGTTCACCTCAATGAAGATTTCCCGCTAGCAATTGTCAATGGCGTTCTACCGGTGGTGCCAGAAGATGCACCTGCCGTCATCGCTGATATAGCTGGCTTTTCTCTGGCAGGTACGCCGCTCAATATCGATATTGTCTTCCCGGTGCTACACGGTCCATATGGCGAAGATGGCACCATTCAAGGAATGCTTGAGATGGCGAATATTCCTTATGTGGGATCAGGCGTCCTCGCATCAGCCGCGGCCATGGATAAATCATTCGCCAAATCAATCTTTGCGGCGCACGGTCTCAAAGTTGCAGAGGGAATCACCATTACTCCCGCACAATGGAAAGCCAATGTTGCTGGCATCACTCATGAGGCTAACTCGCTCTCATACCCAGTCTTCGTAAAGCCTGCGCGCGGAGGATCTAGTCGGGGAACTACAAAAGTTAAGTGCGAAAGCGAACTCGCTGCAGCTATCGATGAGGCCTTCAGATTTGATAGTAAGGTCATGATTGAGAATGGCGTTATTGGCTCAGAAATTGAATGTGCGGTCTTAGAAATCAATGGTGTGCCACAAGCGTCGGTCGTTGGAAAGATTTCTATCGATCCGAAATTTGAGTTCTATGATTTTGAAGCGAAGTATCTTGATGGTGCAACAACAATTGAATTGCCAGCCCCAATCCCAGTTGAAACCAGTGAAGAGATTCGGGCACTTGCAATTCAGGCCTTTAACGCCCTTGATTGCAGAGGGTTAGCGAGAGTAGATTTTTTCTTAACTAATAATGGCGAGATCATTATCAATGAACTCAATACCATGCCAGGATTTACAGCTACATCCGTTTTCCCAAAGATGTGGGCTGCAAGTGGCGTAAGTTATAAAGAGATTATCAGCCAGTTACTGGACAGGTGAGTGTGCGAGTAATTCCTGGAACCGCTTGAACCTTAGAGAGGATTAAGCGGCCAAACTCTTCCATCGTTGCTGCTTCAGCGCGCATGATTACATCGTAAGGACCAGTGATTCCTTCAGCGAGAGTGACGCCCGGAATAGTGGCGATTGCAGCGGTGACTGAAGATGCCTTGCCGACATCGGTTTGAATCAAGATATATGCCTGTACGTTCATGCGCGTAACGCTACCTCATGAGATAGGTTTCTGACTATGGCACCCGGAGAAGGAATGGCATATACCGAGGAGCAGGTAATCGAGCTGCTGGCTGATGTCTTTGCGGCGAATGATGCACGCGTACTTCTGGGAATTGGCGATGATGCAGCGCTCGTTGTGGGCGCACCCAATCAAATTTTAACGACCGACATTGCGGTAGAGGGAGTTCACTTCCGTAGTGATTGGTCCTCCGGATATGAGATCGGAAAGCGCATCGCAGCCGCAAATATTGCCGATATCTTGAGCATGAATGGTAAATGTGATTATCTGCTGGTTGCAGCAACGCTGACAGGCAAGGAAAGCCTCGCTTGGATTCGTGATTTAGCGCAAGGAATCGCGGAACAAGCAAAGCAGGCGGGCGCAGTAGTTGTCGGTGGAGATCTAGCACGTTCAAAGACACTTTCGATTGCCATCACAGCGTTGGGACAAACTGATCACGTCATCAAGCGCGAAGGAGCAGAGGTGGGGGATTCGATATATCTCTCATCCCTGACGGGTTGGTCAGCAGCTGGTTTAGATATTCTCACGCGCAATCTCAACCTCAGTGGCGCCAGCGCTGCAATAGCACTCAATGAATACCGCGCACCCACGCTAGACCTCACTACAAATTTTTCGGCTGCAACGTCTATGGCGGATGTGAGTGATGCGATTCTGATTCAGGGTAAGCAGATGGCTAATGCATCGAAGGTGAGATTTAAGATTGATGGCTCTGCATTCTCGGCGAGTTCAGAATTCCATGATTTACAGACTTTAGCCGCACTTGCAGGAGCAGATATCTGGAGTTGGATTTTGCAAGGGGGAGAAGATCATGTCCTTCTTGCGACCGGCAAAGAACTCCCAGGCTTGAGAATTGGTGAAGTTCTCGAGGGTTCAGGAATTGTCGCAGAACTCGATGGCGAGGAAATAAAAATGGCCCCAGTTTCCTGGAGCCATTTTCAGTAAGCTTCGTTTAATTAAGCGCGTGCAACCTTGCCTGCCTTAAGGCATGAAGTGCAGACGTTCTGACGCTTTGATGCACCCTTAACGAGTGTCTTTACACGCTGGATATTTGGATTCCAACGACGACGTGTCTTTACCTGTGAGTGAGAAACGTTATTTCCAAAGCTTGGACCCTTGCCACAGATGTCGCATGTTGATGCCACAGCGGTACTCCTTAATATCTTGGTGAAGCACTCCGCTCTAGCGAGGTGCAGGCGGAAAGGGTATCAAGAGGGGGGCTAAATGAGCCAATCCGCAAAGTATGAGTGCCAGCCCTCTCGTTTTTACGCGTGAATTTTGCACTGTGAGGCGGACTACAGGCAACTCTCTCATTTTCTAGATTACCAAGGTGGATGATAGAGACATGCAAGAAACCGCTGCAGATGCAGTGGCGATTTACCAGAAGCGGA
>JBFYOW010000083.1:0-4527 GCA_041303595.1 Actinomycetes bacterium | reverse complement strand
GTTAATGGCTTAACGATTTGTTAGGCCCGTCGCGTTCACTACGCCGACCAGTTACCCGGACCGAAGTGGCTCTCTTTCCCTGCTAGGCAGTTCAAGAGAAGAACGCTGAGATGTCACAAACCTTTCGGTCTGTGCAGGGGTGAGTCTACCTGAGCGTGGAGGGTGCTAATTACGCGCGAGGGTGAGCCTGTTTAAAGGCTTGGCGAAGGCGATCGGTCGAAACGTGCGTGTAAATCTGAGTTGTAGCCAGGGATGAGTGGCCGAGGATTTCTTGGACGGTGCGCAGGTCCGCTCCGCCTTCAAGTAGATGAGTTGCAGCTGAATGGCGAAGCGCATGTGGACCCATTCGCTCTACTCCCTCCAAAGCTGAAAGGGCTTCATAAACAATGGTTCGAACTGCGCGTTGGTCTATCCGCTTGCCGCGCGCACCCAAGAATAGAGCTCGTGCAGATTTATCGTTCGCAAGCCCGGCTCTTGCGCCATTGATGTATGCGTTGAGCGCCTTCACAGCAGGTGCTCCCATTGGAATCATCCGCTCTTTATTTCCTTTACCAAGGACGCGAATTGTGTTGCGATGAAAATCGAGATCTTCTAAATCAAGTCCGCAGACTTCGGAAACGCGTGCACCTGTTGCATAGAGCAACTCAACGATAGCAACGTCACGAATAGCAATAGGAGTATCGAATTCGGCGGCGCGCGTAGCCATCGAATCAAGTGCCGTAACGGCATCTCCTTGAGTGAGCACACCGGGCAGCGTCCGGTGAGGTTTTGGTGTTGCAAGAGTAGATCCCACATCTGTCGCCAAATACCCGCGCTTATGTGCCCACTTAGTGAAGAGGCGAATAGATGTTGCTCGGCGAGAAAGTGTGGTGCGCGCTCCCCCTCGTACTTGCTGAGTCGCAAGCCATGAACGAATTAGTGGCAGATTTATCTCTGCAATATCGGTAACGCCATTGTTTCCAAGATGATCAATAAGGGAATCAAAGTCACCGATGTAGGCTCGAACTGTATGAATGGATAAAGCTTTTTCGGCGCTCAAGTAATGAGAGTATGTTTCGCGAATCTCATCGATGGTTGCCATAAGGCAAGTTTAGGGCTTGAGCCCCTGTCGCAAGAGTCCAAAGGTCAACGCGTCTTCAAGTGCCATTGCAGATGCAGCAATCACATTCTCATGAACACCGACTGTGTTCCATTCTCCCTTGCCATCTGATGTCTCGATCAATACGCGAGTAATCGCACCTGTACCAAGACGGCCTTCAAGGATGCGAACCTTGTAATCAGTAAGTTCGAGAGTAGAGATTTGTGGATAGAGCTCATTTAGTCCATCACGGAGAGCATTATCAAATGCGTTAACTGGACCGTTTCCGGCACCAGAACAAGTGATCTCTTGATCCTTAGCGTTCACAGTTACCTCTGCCTTGGTAATGATGGTGCCATCGGCATCGTGCTCGGTAGTTGTAAGCCAGTGATTGATTGTGAAAAATGAAGGACGCTTACCTGTTGATTCTTCCAGCAAGAGAAGTTCAAATGATGCATCAGCTGCTTCAAAGGTGAAGCCCTGGGACTCCATCGCCTTTACCTTCTCAACGATACGAGTAATAAGTTCGCGGTCTCCCCCAAGGTCAACGCCGAGCTCCTGTGACTTCAATTCAATTGATGCGCGACCAGCCATATCTGAGACCAACATACGCATATCGTTTCCAACAGATGCTGGATCTTCATGCTGGTACAACATCGGATCAACCTTGATCGCAGATGCATGCAACCCCGCCTTATGGGCAAAGGCTGACACACCTGTATATGGCTGACGAGGGGATGGAGAGATGTTTGTAACTTCAGCGACTGCATGAGAAATTCTAAATGCCTCGCGAAGCGCGTTAGGTGGCAAGACTTCCTGCTTCTTCTTCAGCTCTAAGTTGGCGATGATTGTCACCAAATCGGCGTTACCGGTGCGCTCACCATAACCATTAAGAGTTCCCTGAACGTGGGTTGCACCTGCTGCAACTGCAGCCATTGAGTTAGCGACCGCGCATCCAGTGTCGTTGTGGCAGTGAATACCAATACGGGCGGAAGTTGCACCGATTACATCATTGACTACATCTGCAATTTCATCAGGCAACATGCCACCGTTGGTATCGCAGAGCGCAGCAACATCTGCACCTGCCTCCATTGCAACGCGAATGACCTCAAGTGCGTAGGCGCGATTAGCGCGATAGCCATCAAAGAAGTGTTCTGCATCCAAGAAGACTCGTTGACCCTCTGCGCGAAGATGCGAGATTGAATCGCGAATCATGGCGAGGTTCTCATCAAGAGTTGTTTTCAGTGCGAGATCTACATGGCGGTCATATGACTTTGCCACAAGAGTTACAGCTGGCGCCCCTGAATCACGAAGTGCTGCGAGAAGAAGATCGTCGGCCGCCTTCACATTAGGACGACGTGTTGCACCGAATGCCACGAAGGTTGCATTCTTAAGTTTGAGCTCTTTCTTGGCGAGGGCGAAGAATTCTGTATCTTTTGGATTAGCGCCAGGCCAACCACCTTCAATAAAGCCCACACCTAAATCATCAAGGTGGCGAGCAATAGTCAGCTTGTCATGAACAGAGAGGTTGAGCCCCTCTTGCTGCGCGCCATCACGAAGAGTGGTGTCGTAGATATGAAAGCTGTCGTTGATTGTCATGGTTAATTAACTTGTTTCATCCAGTTGTGAGTATCGACTGTGTTTCCGTGTTGGATAGCGAGCATGTGATTGCGAATCTGCATTGTGATTGGACCAGGCTTTCCGTCGCCTGTTACCCATGTACCCATCGCAGACTTCGCTTGACCTACTGGAGAGATCACTGCAGCTGTGCCACAGGCAAAGATTTCTGTAATTTCACCAGATGCAATTCCATCGCGCCAATCATCGACTGAAATCATTACCTCTTCAGTCTTGTAGCCAAGATCTTGAGCAGCGCTCAGGATTGAGTCACGAGTGATACCTGGCAATAAAGTTCCGGTCAGCTTTGGCGTAACAACACGAGCATCAGCGCCCTTCCCCTTTACGAAGTAAAGGTTCATACCGCCCATCTCTTCTACCCACTTACGTTCCTTGGCATCAATCCAAACAACTTGATCGCATCCTTGAGCTGCAGCAGCTTTCTGAGCAACGAGAGATGCTGCGTAATTTCCTCCGCACTTAGCTTCACCTGTACCACCTTGAGCTGCACGCACGTACTCAGTTGAAATCCAGACAGAGACCGGCTTTGATGGATCAAAGTAAGCACCTGCAGGTGTTGCAATAAGAATGTACTTTGCCTTATTTGACGGGCGAACGCCGAGACCAACTTCTGTTGCAATCATGAATGGGCGAATGTAGAGCGACTCCCCTACTTGATTTGGGACCCAATCGATATCTTGCTTCACTAAAGAATTAACAGTCTCTAGGAACAACTCTTCTGGCATTTCTGGAAGGGCAAGGCGAGCTGCAGATTTTGCAAAGCGACGTGCATTTGCTTCTGGGCGAAAGAGGGCAACGCTGCCATCAGGCTGGCGATACGCCTTCATGCCTTCAAAGATCTCTTGACCGTAATGGAAAACTGCGGTCGCAGGATCTAGCGTAAGTGGACCGTATGGGATTAGCTCTGGTTCTGACCAACCACTCTCTTGTGACCAATCACAGACCACCATGTGATCCGTGTAGTACTTACCAAAACCGCCTTCAGCGATGAGCGCTTCGCGCTTTTCTGCCGGAACCGCATTTGGATTGAGAGTGACTTTCATTTATTTCACCTAAGCTTTCTGTTCAAAGGCTTTACGCCTTCTGAACCATTGAAGCAAGCGCTGCGCCAACGTCAGTTGTGCTGCGCTTTGCATCCCCTCTTGTTAGTAGGTCTTGAGCAACTGCCTTCTCTACATCACGAGCAGCTTCAGTAAGTCCAAGGTGATCAAGCATCATGGCAACTGACATGATGGTCGCTGTTGGATCTGCAATGTTCTTACCTGCGATATCCGGTGCAGATCCATGTACTGGCTCAAACATTGATGGGTACTTACCTGTTGGGTTGATGTTGCCAGATGCTGCAAGACCGATTCCGCCACAGATTGCTGCAGCAATATCGGTCAAGATATCTCCAAAGAGATTGTCTGTAACAACAACATCGAAACGCTCTGGGTTGGTCACAAAGAACATTGAAGCGGCATCAACGTGCAGGTAATCGGTAGCGATACCTGGATATTCCTTAGCAACCTCATTAAAGGTGCGAGTCCACAATCCACCAGCACGAGTAAGAACATTGTTCTTATGGACAAGTGTCAACTTCTTGCGCTCACGCTTAGACGCGCGTTCGAAAGCGTCACGAATTACGCGCTCTGCACCGCGACGAGTATTGAGTGATTCTTCGGTTGCAATCTCTGCATCTGTACCTTCAGCCAAAGTTCCACCAGCTCCAACATATGGACCTTCGGTGCCTTCACGAACTACTACAAAATCAATTGGAGCTTTAGTAGCCAATGGACCGGTAACGCCAGGCATCAACTTTGCAGGGCGAA
>JBFYOW010000082.1:0-4548 GCA_041303595.1 Actinomycetes bacterium | reverse complement strand
ATTAGTGACTTTTTTAGTGGCCATGCCCTTTACACAGGTAATTGTCTTCTTCGCTTTGGTAGTTGGTGATGGCGTTGCCGTCACAGATGGTGTCGGGGTCGCACTGACCGTTGGGGTTGGAGTGGGTGTGGGAGTTGGGGTTGCGCTTACAGTAGGAGTGGGGGTGGGAACAATAACCGGCGCCGGTTTTGGAAGTGATGATCCAATGACCCTGCCATATCCATCTTCATTTGAATTCGAAGTGATAAATACATCTACTGATGCTGTGGTGCTCTCAGGAATTTCCCGAACAGAATATGCGCCTCCGAAATTTGAGTACGAACTTGCCGTTAATCTACCGACAGTTGTCTCTATGCGATATGTGTATTTGAAGTCGCCATCAACATTAGGGATAGAGAAGTCAAAGCCATCTTTGTACTGTTTTGTTATTTTATAATCGAGTGGGTATGGAGCTTTCAGTGCAGATCGTCCAGTGAATCTTGCAACTGTGACTAATCCTGTTGCTGATTTTGAGGAGATTGCTACCTCTGTAGGAATTCCAGGTCGTAACCCTGTAACTGTAAAAACACCATCAGCACTGACTCCAGAGTTTCCATAACCGGTTCCGTAGCTCCAAGTGTAATTAGAATTGAAATTAAGAATTTTGAAAGTAAATCCATCGGCAGTTCTTGTAATTGGTCCGATTGATGGAACCCAACCTGTACCGGTGATTGTTGGAACTGCGAAGAAGATATCCGCCGGTGGTGGATCATTGCTGATGAAGACAGCAGATAAAGACTTTGCGCTTGTGATATCTGCAAGAGAGACAGTAATTTCATAATCTGTCTGCAGCACATTTGCTGGAATATCTATATAAGCTTCCCATAAACCACCGCTGATGTAACCTGAAATGAATTTACCGATTCCATAAGGACATCGTGGTTGGCAAGGAGCACCACTAGCTGGGGTAAGAATTACCTCCATCTTTTTTGCTTGATCTAGTGTTAGGTTCGTCGAAGAGAAGTTCCAAGTTACCTTTAAAGCACCTGCAGGGCGAACCCCTAATTTACTGGGGGAGATATTGGCAATTGATGCCGTAGGTGTCTGCGCAGAAGTGGGTAATTGTTGTGACAGTAGAAGCAGCGGTGCAAATACGAGTGCCAGATACCTGTGTTTCATGGTGGAATCTTAAGAAGGATTACTTCAGCTTTGAAGTGAAATAAGGGTCTTGAGTGGTCAAACTCTAATTAACGCTTACTGGTGCGTTTAGCTACTGCAACAGTACCCAGTGAAACTTCCCCTCCATAATTACTTCCAGATGTCGCCGAGTAAGTAACTGAGAGAAGTCCAGATCCCTGTGTTGATGGCTTAAATGAGCAAGTCAGAGTAAATGGAGAATTCGTAGCTGAAGCTTTGGAGATACAGCCGGGGATTCTCTTTCCCTTATAGATAAGTGTTGCCTTGACCGGGTTTTCAAAGCTTAACGTGATGGTACTTGCCACTCCCTTTTGGAAGGAGCTAGGTATATTTGAGGAGAGCAATGAAATCTGTTCGGCTGCGTCTGTAATAGTAATTGTGTATGTTTCAAAATTGATATTGGAACTTCCATCAATTGCTCTTAACACAACAATGTAGGTGTTATTGGTATCGCTATCGGTAGGCACTTCATAGTTAGGTGCATCGATAAACGCAAGCGCTGTTGCTGAATCTGCTACTCGGGATACGCTGAACTTTGTTTGATCACTGCCCCCAGCAATGCTCACTGTTGCGCTTTCACTCAAGAGAATACTTGCAACGGTGGTCTGGTTTTCCGATCTGCTCTGCGATGTTGTGGTGAGAAAAGATGGCGCAGTCACATCGGGAACATCCCACTGTGCGTAAAGAACTGTGTGGTTGGCAAAGTTATATGTGGTGCCGTTGCTATAAGGGGTTCCAGAACCATCTGCTTTGGTATTCCAACCGGTAAATACATAGCCGCTACGGGTAAATGTGTTAGTGCTAAGAGCACCGGGTGTAGAACGTACTTGAGTGGTCATCGTTCCAGAACCGTCATTGCGCTCAAAGATGGCAGCTTTACCGCAGACTGGAACTATCGAATTTGGATAGGCATAGTTTTGAACCGCTGATGTTGATCCGCAGTACACAACAGTCGTGAGGGCTGAGGAGAAAGCAGTGAGACCAATTGTTGTCAGCGCGTTGGGAAGAATGATTGTCTTAAGTGAAGGTGCTGGTGAAAAGGCTTGAGCGCCAATTGATGTTACTGAGTCAGGAATAATTAGGTAACGAAGGTTCGGTATGGTGTCAAAGGCGCGCGCACCGATTGAGGTGATGTTGATGGGAAGCGTAATCTCTCCGCCGCGGTAACCAATAAATGATCCGGTTGGAATGGTGGTGACAAGCGGTGCGCCGCCACGGAATTCGACATTGGTGGGACCAAATCCATAGTTGTTATAGAAAGCATTGGTGCCCACTTGATTGATATTTGGACCGAGAGAGACTGTTGTTAATTGCCCCTGATCAAATACACGATCTGCCATTGATGTTACTGAATTTGGTAGATAAATTGGGACTTGGGATGAGATATTGGCGAAAGCATAGATGCCAATGGTTGTTGTTCCCTCTGCAAATGTAATCGATGTGAATTTTGATGCATTGAAGGCGTAACTATTAATTGTTCTCATTGAGGCAGGAATCGAAACAGCACCAAGATTGGTATTTCCATTAAATGCACTAGATGCAATAGCTACAACGCTTTCTGGAATTGTCAGGTTGCCGACACAATTTGTATGGCCCGTTACGGTATTGGTGACGTTATCTACCTGAAATGTTCCACTGGTTCCACAGTTGTAATTAATTGTTGCCGCTTGAGCTGAGGCGGGAAGGAGAAATGCTAGGAGGGCGACCGCCAAGAAGATACGTGACCCTTGAATTCTCACCGCCCAAGATTAGGCAATCTCGGCTCAAATATAAAGTGGAGTGCCCGGTAGCCTACTTTTTTGTGGCCGCTTTCTTCTTTGTAGCTGCCTTTTTAACAACTTTCTTCGTCAATGTGGGCGGCTTATCGCCTGCCTTCTTCGGCGCAGCCTTCTTGCGGCTCTTCTTCGGTGATGGACCGTTCTCGGCCTCCCAGGCACGACGGCCGGCCAATAATTCGAGACCACGCTCAAGAGTCATCGCCTCAAGGGTGTCACCGCGACGTAAGGTCGCATTGGTTTCGCCATCGGTGACATACATGCCGAAGCGACCATCCTTAATGATGACCTGCTTCTCAGAACCTGGATCGACGCCAAGTTCCTTTAGTGGAGGTTTTGCAACACCGCGGCGACGTTCCTTTGGCTTTGAATAAATATCAAGCGCTTCATCGAGAGTTATTGAGAAGAGTTGTTCCTCTGAAGTCAGCGTGCGTGAATCCGCGCCGGCCTTGAGATATGGACCGTAACGACCATTCTGAACAGTAATCTCATCGCCGACAGAGTTGGTACCTAAAGTGCGCGGAAGAGACAACAACTGCAGCGCATCATCCAAAGTAATGGTGTCGAGGTTCATTGTTGAAAGTAATGAAGCTGTCTTCGCCTTTGGCGCATCTGCCTTCTTACGCTTCTTCTTTGGCGTGCCATCTTCTTTCAGCTCCACCGGCTCTTCTGGCAAGATCTCTGTGATGTAAGGACCGAAGCGGCCTGACTTTGCAACGACTTCAAATCCTGTAACTGGATCAAGACCAAGTTCTCGTTCCCCTGACGGAGCTGCAAGTAATTCGATTGCCTTTGCCAGCGTTAACTCATCTGGCGCCATGTTCTCTGGAATGTTGGCAAGTTTTCTCTCGCCATCATCAAAGTTCTCTTGCAGATATGCGCCGTAACGACCAACGCGAATTTCAATTGCGTCAGAGAGGTTCATGGTGTTTGTGGCACGGGCATCGATATTGCCAAGGTCGAGTGATAGTTCATCAAGACCTGGTTCACCATCGTGGCCGTAATAGAAATCTCTCAACCAATCAACACGTGATGCTTCGCCAGCTGCAATCTTGTCGAGGTCTTCTTCCATTGACGCGGTGAAGTCGTAATCAACTAACTTTGTAAAGTGTGATTCGAGAAGACCAGTAACTGAGAATGCTAAGAATGTCGGAACAAGTGCGCGACCACGCTTATTGACATATCCGCGATCTTGAATTGTTTGAATAATCGATGCAAATGTTGATGGGCGGCCAATGCCAAGTTCTTCTAGCTTCTTTACAAGTGTTGGCTCTGTATAGCGTGCTGGTGGCTTTGTATCGTGGCCCTCACAGCTGTACTCGTTGACCTTTACTGATTGGCCAACTGACATCGCAGGTAGGCGACGGTCGACAGATTCTTCATCCTTGTTATCTTCAGTCGCCACATCGTCGTAGGCTGCTAAGAAGCCAGCGAAGGTAATAACGCTGCCATTGGCTCGGAATATTGCATCCTTGCCGTCTGCAGTCTTTACATCAAAGTCCACACGCATCTGCATCTTCTTGGCATCGGCCATCTGTGATGCAACGGTGCGCTTCCAAATTAAGTCATATAGAGCGAATTCATCACGAGATAGTTC
>JBFYOW010000081.1:0-4619 GCA_041303595.1 Actinomycetes bacterium | reverse complement strand
TTCTTCCCCTTCTACAAGGTGCTTTCTCGCTTGTCATTATGGATGAGACAACGCTCTATGCAGCACGTGACCTCAATGGCGTACGACCACTTGTCCTTGGAAAGCTTGAGAAGGGATGGGCAGTTGCATCTGAGACTGCCGCCCTTGATATTGTAGGAGCAGAATTTGTTCGAGAGATCGAGCCAGGAGAATTTATTGCAATTGACGAAGATGGTGTTCGCTCAACAATCTGGGGAAAACCAGATCCGAAGGGTTGCATCTTCGAATATGTTTACTTGGCACGACCAGATACAACAATTGCTGGTCAAGGTATCCATGCTGTGCGCGGTGCTATTGGTCGTCGTCTCGCCGTTGAATCACCTGTAAATGCAGATCTCGTTATTCCAGTACCTGAATCAGGAACACCCGCGGCCATTGGTTTTGCAAAAGAGTCCGGAATTCCTTTTGGACTTGGTCTGGTAAAGAACTCATATGTGGGGCGAACATTTATCCAGCCATCACAGACAATTCGCCAATTAGGTATTCGACTTAAACTCAATCCATTGCGTGAAATCATTCAAGGAAAGCGCATCGTCGTCGTCGATGATTCGATTGTCCGTGGAAACACTCAGCGCGCAATTGTAAAAATGCTCCGCGAAGCTGGCGCATTAGAGATCCATGTACGTATCTCTTCACCACCAGTAAAGTGGCCATGCTTCTACGGAATCGATTTTGCTACTCGTGCTGAGTTGATTGGTGCAGAGATGACAATTGAAGAAATCCGTATATCAATCGGCGCTGACTCATTGGGATTTGTATCTGAGGCAGGTCTGATCGAGGCGACAAAAGTCCCAGAAAGTAAGCTCTGTACCGCTTGTTTCTCGGGTAAATACCCGATTGCAATCCCAGCAGATTTATCAGAAGGCAAGACTCGTTTAGAAATCGTGGAGGGCTAAAGCGATGGCTACCTATAAAGATGCTGGCGTTGATATCGATGCTGGCGATCGCGCTGTTGAGCTGATGAAGGCATCAATCGCACGTGCTTCCCGTCCAGAGGTCATGGGTGGGATTGGTGGCTTTGCTGGCCTCTTTGATGCATCTGCAATGAAAAATATGAAGCAACCATTACTTGCGACTTCAACAGATGGTGTTGGCACAAAAACTGAAATTGCGCGACAGATGGCTATCTACGACACGATTGGTGAAGATCTGGTTGCCATGGTTGTTGATGACCTCGTTGTCTGCGGCGCAGAACCACTCTTCATGACCGATTACATTGCGGTTGGCAAAGTTCTGCCAGAGCGAATTGCCTCAATTGTCTCCGGAATTGCAAAAGGTTGCATCAAGGCTGGCACCGCACTTGTTGGTGGTGAAACCGCAGAGCACCCGGGACTTTTGGCAGAAGATGAATTTGATATTGCTGGAGCAGCAACCGGCGTAGTTGATGCTGAATTACAGCTGGGTGCGCATCGCGTTAAAGCGGGCGATGTAATCATCGCCATGCCTGCGAGTGGAATCCATGCAAATGGATTTTCACTTGTACGTCACATTATTGCCACACAAGCACTTGATATCACTCGTAACTATGATTTCGAGAAATCCCTTGGTGAAGTTCTACTAACACCGACAGAGATTTATACCCTTGATTGTTTGGCGCTTATAAAATCACAGCATCAGAACCTTCGAACTTTTAGCCACATAACAGGTGGCGGCTTAGCCGATAACACGGCTCGAGTAATCCCGGATGGTTTGGTTGCTATTTACGACCGCTCAACCTGGTCGCTGCCGTTAGAGATGAAATTCTTAGCCGATCTCGCTGGTGTGCCACAGGCGGATGTAGAGCGCACGTGGAATGTCGGTATTGGAATGAGCGCCATTGTGGACCCGGCAGTCGCTGATCTGATTATTTGCTCACTCGCTGCTCGCGGAATGAAGGCATGGGTTGCTGGAAAGGTCGAAAAAGCAGCGGAATTGGGCGCTCCTCGCTCATACTTAACCTCTAATTATCGATAACCAGTAAGAACTCCAGCAAGAAGAGGTATTGAGCAATGGCAAGTAAGTCAAAGAGCGCAAAGGCCCAGCAAGGCAAGAAGGATCAACGCCTTGGATATTGGATCATCGCTATTCCGGTTATCGCATTTGTTATCAAGTTAATCACTATGGGCAATATCCAAGGTGGGGGCTGGTTAGGTGCAGATGGTGAGAACTATCTCAATGCCACTGATGGCCTCCTTAAAGATGGACTCTTCTCGCAAGAACGACTTTTGGGTTACTGGCCTGCTGGCTATCCAATTTTGATCTGGCTTCTTACCAAAATCACAATTACAAATATTCTCTGGGTACTCTCATTTGCCCAAAGCATTTTCTATGCATATGCAAGTTACTACTTCACCCGTCAACTTCGCGATACCAGAGTTAAGCCATATCTCTTCTGGATTTCAATTCTATTGGCTGCTAATCCAACGCTCTCGTTAAGTTCACTTGCAGTCGGATACGAAAGCCCCATTGCAGCTTGTATGTTGATGGTTACCGGTCTCATTATTAAATCTCAACTCAATCCAATTGATCGTAGATTCTGGATTCGAATTGCTGCAGTCGGCGGCTTCCTAGCACTAGCTGCATTCATGCAGCCACGTTGGGTGCTTACCACCTTAGTTATTGCTGTTGTCTGGGCACTTGCCTACAAGAATCGCAAACATCAAGCGCTGATCTTGGTTGGCGTGATGGCAATTATGGCAATTGCACCTGCTGCACTGATTGCTCGCAATAATGGCGCTGGTAATGGCAATGTAATTTCAACAAACCTTGGCGTCACAATGCGAATCGGCGCAGGAGATGAAACCTCCGGTGGATATCAGCGTTCTGGACCGGAAGTTCCTTGTGAGCCAGTTGCACCAGCAACGACAGTTACCGATAATGAAATCGTAAAGTGCGTTATCAAGTGGTACGCCACCAACCCAGTGAAATCCGTGAAGTTGTTTATCAATAAGGGTTTCTTCTATTGGACTCCATGGTCAGGTCCAATCGTGGAAGGAACCATGGCGCGAAACCCTTGGCTGAAGGTCAATCCAATTCTCAATATCGCGCGCGGTAGTCAACAAGGCAATGACCTCGTCTATGGCACCGTAGGAACAGTGATCTCGTGGGCATGGATGCTGGCGACAATCTCACTCTTCTTTATCGGCTTCTTCTGGCTCCGCTCCTTTAGGGGCATCTATAGCCAACTCGCCTGGCTGACCTTCTTGCCGGTAGTCGTCTCCATGCTGGTCGGTATGGGCACGATCGGCGACCATCGATTCCGAATCCCAACTATGTCCTTAAGCCTGGTTCTGCAGGCAATCGGCTTTGCTGCACTGCGCCATCGAGCCAAAACAGGCTCATTCAAGGTCCAATCAGAGGGCTAGGGTGCTCTGCTTTGGTGGGTAGGGGTCAAGCGCGATAACCTACCTTCCTGAAACACACATATTTTCCGATGAGGAGGTCTCGCCCATGGGTCGCGGCCGTGCAAAAGCAAAGCAGACAAAAGTCGCTCGTGATTTGAAGTACAACTCCCAAGAGATGGATATCGAACGTCTCGCCAAGGAGCTCCATAGCGACGCCCCCCTTCAGCCAGAGCGTGATGATGATGATCCCTTTGCTGAAGGAAATTACATTCCTCGCGCATAACGTATTGCTCACATGAGCTCTACACCTTATGTCGCATCACTGCGAATCTACGAACCTATCTCCGCCTTTCCCGCTGCAGATCGACTTCGCTGGGAAAAACTTGATGCGACCCTAGATTCTCGCGAAGAAGAACAAGCGCTCGCACTTCGACGCGTAGTTCTTCCAGAATCTCCAGCGCTTCGCCCCGATGGAGTGCATGTTCTTGATGTAGACGGCGCTCGGTATATCTCTCCTTGGTCAACTGCTACTCGATCATGGGCAGCACTCGATGACTTTAAGGAATCACTTCCCTCAACTGTTATTCCATTCTTTCTTCCGCCATCACTTGAAGAGGTAATTACATCCGGGATGGAATCTGTTGAGGATCGCATTCCGCATATCATCACCGAGACCTGGATGGTTCCACCTCGTTGGCTTGCACTTTTTATCCCAGAAGAACGTAATCGGGGATATCGTGATGGTGTCGCATTTTCATCTGCGCTAACAACTATTGCAAAGGCGATTGAACGCTCCCAAAACTCACATGAAATCGTCCTGCAATCTTTTGGCCAAGGCGTAGTTGAACAAGAGATTGAAGAGTTAGTCGAGTGGCTTGAGATGTTCCATCCACTATCGATGGTCGAACTCGATTATGGAGGACTAGCTCAATACTTGGATGGAACCTTGAAGGCCGATGGTTTATCGGGCATTGAGGATGATGGCTCAATCGAAGATGTGATCTTCAGCCTTGCCGGGCTTGCCTCTCAAGATGGCGCCGTTGCTGGCGAGGGATATAACCGTCTAGTTGCTCGCTGGCGTCCTGTTCAGGCGCTCGAATCGGCGATGTAACGCCCCTTGCCAATTCACCCCTTTCTCCCCGATACTTCCCGACATAACGGAGCAATTCGGACATTGATATTGGCTAGATGGATTGACCAGAGTGATTACCAGACTGATTACGAAGAGGAGAGGAGAGAGATGAACCGCATCCCTGA
>JBFYOW010000080.1:0-4757 GCA_041303595.1 Actinomycetes bacterium | reverse complement strand
TGTTGAAGCAAGTGGTAGCTCAAAGCCCTTCCTAGTGAAGGCAATTGCAATGATCTTGGCAGTCACCGGTATTGCCTACGGTGCAAATATTGCGCTCACCGGTAGCAACACAGCATCCGAGTTCGGACAAGGAATCCTTACAACAGCCGCCTGCGACACAAATGGTGGCATCACAGTTATTCCTTATGCAGGATTTATCAACGATACTGGAACAGGTAAGTTCAGTCTCGATTCGATCATTCTTGAGAACATCGACGCAGCGTGCGTTGGAGATGTTTTCACACTTCAGGTTTTTGCAGAGACAGGCACTGCGCTCAATGTTTCTGAATCTGCTACTGCTCCAAATGGCGGTGCGTACCGCACATACGATCTCGCTACCTTCTACTTTAAGGATTCAGCGACTGTAGAGACAATTGATACCTCATATACAGACTTCGACATCCTGCATGATGTCACCAACAATGAGTTCGCAGACAACCAATCTTCAATTCAGATTACATTCGACCCTGATCGCACTGTTTCGTTCGCGGATGCTCAGATGGTTCGCAGAATTACGATTCAGACCGCCAAGCGCTAAATATGAGCCAAGAGGCATCGCGTCGCCCTCTCTTTGAAGCTACTTCAACAGAAGAGATGTGGGTTGAGGGCAAGTCACAATTTCCAGATTCCAAAGTCCTCGTAACAATCTCTAACGCCAACGGTGAGCGCACTGTGTTGATTACACCGACTGATATCGCTCCTACTAAATCAAAACTTTTTGTTCAAGCTCCACCTGAGCGCATCGCAACTGCAGCGCAACAGCGCAACAACAAATTAGGCAACCTCGTTAAATACTTGGGATATACCCTAAGCGCCGTCTTAATCTCATTCTCTGTTCTCTCTGCCTCTGGATTTATGAAAGCTCGTGTTGTTCTCACTGGTTCGATGGAACCTGTCATCAGCCCAGGCGATATCGTTTTACTTGCTCCAGCACCACGCACACAACCGAAGCTGGGCGATGTCGCCGCTTACACGGCACGTCGCTTCAGTGGTGAATCAGTTGGCATCTTTACCCACCGAATCATTGGTGGCGACCCCGTTAATGGCTGGATCATGAAAGGTGATGCAAACCCATCGCCCGACGTTCAAAAGCCAAAGGCCGCAGATATGAACGGTGTGGTCTTCTTTGTTATCCCATGGATCGGCAAGTTAATGGCACCAAAGATGTTGATGATTCTTATTCCAGTAGGTGTAGGTATCTGGCTTATTATCGATACATTGAAGGGGGATTAATGATGAGAAAATTAAAGTTAATCTCACTTGCCATAATCGCTCTTCTTTTCGCTCCTACTGCAGCACAGGCATTTGACATCCCGTTACTTACTTGGGAACGTGGTCGCGAGCAGCAAGTCGTACTTGGTGGCGGTGCCTATACCCAAAGTTGGAACGTAACTCTTGAGGGCAACGGCGCTGAGCCACTGCAATTTTCATCGAGTGAGAAGAATGAAGCTGGGTATGTTGTGTACTCACTCAATATCCCAGCAGATTTCCCACTTGGACCTTATTCAGTAGTCACCATCGGGGAGGGCTCTCCACGTACCGTTGTCGCTGGTATTAACTTAATTGAGCAGCAGAGCACTACCGTTGCTACCAAGCTCTTTGATCTCACTCTAATTCTGGCAATCTTTGTCTTCCTGACTGGCATCGTTTCAACGATTCGTGCCCGTAAGTATCAGTACATTCCATTTAGAAGCGCACAGGTTTTGCCGCGAATTACAGATCCCATTTATGATGAAGAAGAGAATTTCTGGGATCGCCTAGAATCTGCGCCATACCGGGTCCGCGTCCAATCTCTTATTTCGCTCCGCCCTTCCCTAATTCGCTTCCTACTGATCCGTGAAGGCGAACTTTCACACCGCCTCTCCAAGGCTTTCTATGGATTGAGTCCATTTATTGGTCTTGCCGCGGGTGCTGTGGCATCCGTTGAGGTATCACGAAATACAAATCTTGCATCTACTCCAATGACTATCTTTATCATCGTTGCAGCTATCGCAATCTTTGATGCATTTGCTGGAGTTGCAGCAACTCTTGGATTCTGGGCGCTGCAGCTCGCAACCGGAAACATCTCTAGCTTCCGTGATGTATTGATTGCTCTTGCAATTGGAATCGCCTGGGTCGGCCCATCGCTCTTTGCCGCATTGCTCCGAGAGACAATTAACCGTGACTTCAAGGCGCCTTCAATTCGAGGTGAAGATCCAATTAAATTTATTGGTGTCATTGGTTCAAGTCTGGTTGGTGCCTCTCTCTTCTACCTTGGCCACGCACTTGTTAATAGCGTTATCTATACCGATTACCAAGTTCGCGCCATTACTCTGATTGATGTTCTCATCATCGCGGGACTACTTGCGCTCCGTGGCTTTGCAGATGGCTTTGTTCTCGATTCAAAACGACCTGTGGAAGATCGAGATGAATCCTTCTTTGTCGCCAGAGTGAGTTCACCATTGACCGCATTCCTGGTAATCGCAATGACCTTTGCCTTTGTCTACATCTGGACCGAATCAGCGGCAAACTCCTTCTTTGTATCCATCCTTTTTGCGCTCCCATATTTCTTCATCTTTATTCGATTTAACAAGATTTCATTTATCAAGACTGGGCGCCTGCCTCGAAATATCCTCTTGGAGTCAGCGGTCATTGCAGCCGTGACCTTCGTGGCATTCCGCCAGATTTCGATGCAGCCGCTCCTGATTGACCAGCGGGCCAACCTCTTGCTCCTTCTGGCGGGCATTGCGCCGGTAATTCACGCGATTTACAGCGCCATTTACTCTTCCAATGAGGATAAGTTTTCTTTTGAGGAGAATTCGGAGACAATAAGACCATGAAGAAGTTCGCAGCCCTCCTCGTAGTGCTCTCGCTGACCCGTATTGGCGTCGCCTACGCTGACACTACCAACGGTGCTGACTCTCAGAATTACATCTTCGGAACAAAGAATTCCGCCGCAAACCTCAATCAGGTTCTCGCACTTCTCGTCGGACCAAAGGGAGATCCAGGACCTGCCGGTGTTGCAGGTAAGGATGGCCTCATCGGTATGGATGGGCGCGATGGAAAAGACGGCAAGGATGGACTTAACGGTCTCAATGGCCTCGATGGTGCACCAGGTGCGGTAGGTCAAACCGGTGCTGGTGGGGCGAGCATTCTCGCAATCTCCTTTACTGGAGTTCAAGGTGGTTGCACAGCCGGTGGTGTTAAGTTCACTGACGGGGATGGAAAAACTACTTTCGCCTGTAACGGAATAAACGGTACAGATGGCGCCAGCGGCAATGGAACAACGACTACTGTGACACAAGTTGTAACGGGTCCAGTTTCTGGCTACACATATGCTCAAGGCGCTGTTCTTGTTGGAACCTGCGATAGCTTCGTTGCAATCAAGCCAATTAGAAGCTTTACGCGAATGGGATTTGGTTTCTCTGGCTTCGTAATTGGCGATACCGGAACAGTTGTCAATGATTCCGGCACAGTTCTTAACGGTGGAATCAGCACCGACTGTGACACCAATCCAGTTCTCATTGAATTCTTCACCGACTCTGCCTATGCAGATGCTCCTTACACCGCAAGTGATCACATTGTCTGCACCTCAAAGCAACGTATCGGTAACTATGGTTCGGTCACTAACGGTCAACGTGCCGTCAACTTTAATGGTGGAACGTACAAGGTTCCATCAGATCCAGGGCGAGCAGCATCCCTTACAACAGGTGATTTCTCCTGTGTGGCAGATTCTGCCCCTAACTCAACCTTTGCACTTGTCTACTTAAATACCGCGGATTACACCGACAAGATCGGTTTCCAAATTGGCTAATCCTGAAGGTTCGCAATCCGCACCTAAGGTCTCGAAGCTCCCACTTCCAATCTCTGATTCACCGCTGGTAATTGATCTTCCAGATGGACAGAAGATTGTGGTTGGAAAGATGACTCAGGGTAGCGTTATTGAAGTTGCTACCTGGCGTGGTGTAGGTCGTCCCGATAGCCGTACCAGCCGCTTGATGCTTGGCATGGGTAGCGGAAATGTAAATGATGAATCAGATCAAGAGAGCACTGCACAGAATTCACCGCAGCGTCCTCCTGTAACTCGTAAACCAAAAGGCTTTGCAGGTTTCGTCTATACAGTAGAGCACTTCTTTAAAAACTTTAACAAGATCAATTGGAGTGCAACTGCGAGAGCTTTGCTTGCCTCATTAACTTCAAAGAAAGCGAAGAAGTCAAAGCCGGCACAACCCGCTGTAACAGCAGCAGCGCCAACTTCAGATCCAGAGATTCGTCCAGCAATCACAGTCACGCAAGCTTCAGAAGATGCTGATATTGAAGAGTGGCTCAATAAGATTACCGAGAAGGCTTCACGCTCAACTTCTGCCGCTAGTAAGTCTGCAGCGAAGAAAGCTCCCGCTAAAAGCACAACTGTGACAAAAAAAGCGACATCCAAGTCAACTGCCAAGCGGAAGTAGTGGGTTAGACTTCCCCCATGAGATTCAAGCTGATTGCAGTAGCAGCAATTCTTATTGCTGCCTTTGCTCTTGGCTTTAGAGCGATTCATCCAGCTGATGGATTAACCAGTGCAATGGGATCAGCGAAGTCTAGTATCGTAATTTACAAGCAGAGTCAAAAGTACGAAGTTGGCCAAAAAGTCGTCGTTGAAGTCTCTGGACAAGGTAAGCAATCCGGAATCGTAAAGTCAGCAACACCGGAAGCGGTAGATGTAGATACTCGTGCCGCTTTTGTTCGCGTCA
>JBFYOW010000079.1:0-4762 GCA_041303595.1 Actinomycetes bacterium | reverse complement strand
GATATCGGGAAGTGCGCGGCGAAGTGGAGAACAGAAACGTTCCATCAATAAACCATGCTGCATCGGATCAACGCCTGAGATTCCGAGTAAGTGACAGATCAGCGATCCTGCACCGCTTCCACGTGCTGCTACGCGAATGTTGGCAGCTCGCGCCATATCGGTGATATCTGCAACGGTAAGAAAGTAAGACTCGTATCCAAGGGTTGCAACAGTTGCGAGTTCATCATCAAGACGTGCACGCGCTTTAGCGATTGTTGCGCCATCGTTATAACGCCAATTAATACCTGCTTCAGAGCGAGCACGGAGCAAGGTGCGCATCCCGGCAGGAGAATCTGCACCGACAACATGTGCTTCTGGTAAATGAATTGCACCTAAACCAATATCGCGTTGCGGTGATAAGACTGCGCGTTCTGCCCACTGCCTTGTTGTCTTGAGCAGCGCACGTGCTGTGCGTTCGCCGGCAGCTTGGGCAATCTCTGCGGCAAGTAGCGACATCTCTTGACCATCTTTCAGATACGCCTCGGCGTTACGACGTTCGACGTTACGTGGATGCAGTGGCACCAATTGGCGAGCGCTATCGAGGACATCTGCAACTGGTCCATCGGCGCGATCGCGCATACGTACTGCATTGCTAACCACTGCATCAATATCGTTATCGCGAGCAAAGATCAGCGAGCGCGCAGCGTGTGCAGTAGAGCGCGGCCCATTGCCTGCAACAAGGTGCGAGACGCATTCGATGGCATGGTCTGCAAATAAGCCACGGGTACGGTTAAAGATTTCAAGGGCTGCATCAAAGCGGTGCGCAGCGATTGCTTGCGATACAGGTGATTCGGGGCCATGAAGTAGATGCAGGTTCGATGTATAGCTACTAAATTTTTCAAGGAGCTCGAGAGTCAATATTGGTTTACGGTCGCCTACATTCATATGTAGCCCTGTCATCAAACGAACAAGACTGCGCCATCCCCCATCGCTATGTGCCAAGAGCGTTACCCGTGGCAGAGTGCCCGATGTATCGCCCAGATGGATAGGTAAGTTGACTCCAAGAATCGGTGCAACGCCATGAGATACACACGCCTTGGTAAAACGGATAGCGCCAGCTAACCCATCGCGATCTGTGAGCGCGAGCGCCGGCATCTCGAATTCAGATGCACGTGCCACAAGATCGCGTGGTTGCGTTGTTCCGTACTTAAGTGAATATGCACTTGCTGTGCGTAGATGGATAAAGCTCACAGTGACCTAATGATCCACTGCCCTGTTGTCTCGTCGCGCTCGAGTTCAAATGTTGTTAGCGCCCCAATAGGAGCTGCTTCAACTTTCCATAAGGCGCGTGCCTGATCATCGGGGCGGAAGATTCCATCGCTAATGCGATTCCACCATCCACCTGCCTCGCACCATCTAGATAGGACTGAGTGGATACGAAAGCGCCTGCCTTTAAATGTGAATTCGATCGGCGTTAAGCCGCCATCGGATACGACCTCGTGAGGCCTTACTACTTCTGCTGCCATTTTTTACTACTTCCCCTGGTACTTGTGCATAATTCGAACAGATGTTCGAAAAGTAACCGAGACCTCTGACAAGGGCAACTCCCCTTGCGAGTCACGCTCAAAGCGAGCTCAGACAGGCTCGATCGAAGGGGCCTTTGAGCGTGTCGAACGGTAAAAATAGTTGAAATTTCAACTACCCTAAGGGAGTAAGAATCCGCTTTAACCTTAGGAGAAACAATTGGACGTAGTACTAGTAATCGGGCGCATCTTGTTCGCCCTTCTATTCATCACATCAGGTCTGGCTCACTTCGCAAAGCTTGAAGCAATGACAGGCTATGCAAAGTACAAGAAGCTTCCAGCAGCGAAGTTCGGCGTACTTATCTCAGGCCTCTTCTTCCTACTTGGCGGCGTCTATATCGCAGCTGGATTCTGGGTTGACCTTGGCGCGCTTATGCTCGCTGTAACACTTGTCCTTGCAGCATTCATCTTCCACAACTTCTGGAAAGAGACAGATGCAACTGCAAAGCAGAACGAGCAGATCGCATTTAACAAGGATCTCTCACTTGCTGGCGCAGCACTTATCCTCTTTGCACTCGTTGCAACAGGTGCGCTTACAGATTTCGGCCCAAGCGTCGGAACTCTTGCATTCTTTAATCTCTAATTAACCAGTAATTCACGAAAGCCCCTACGAGAAATCGTGGGGGCTTTCGCATTCTCATGGAAAGATAGCTTTATGGAAATCCTTGGCGCCCTCGTTGCAGGTTGCGCCATCGGTGCGGTTCTTGGATTTGTCGGCGCAGGTGGAGCGATGCTCTCTGTGCCAATTCTTATCTATGGCTTTGGCTTTGATCCCAACCTTGCTACGACTGCTGCCCTTGCAATCGTCTTTCTCGCAGCTACATCCGGATTGATTCCTAAAGCTCGGAAGAAGCAGATTCTCTACCGCGATGCCTTTGTTATCTGGGCTATCGGATTAGTGACCAACCTTGGCTTCTCATCGATTGTTGAAACCCTGCCTGATGCCTTCATTACAACTGGCTTCTCAATAATTCTCGCCCTTGCCGGTCTATCAATGCTGCGGCCACCGACACTTACTACTCATAAGCGGATGCCGATATCTATCCTGATTGTGATGTCACTAGTTATCGGCTCAATAACCGGACTCTTTGGAATCGGCGGTGGCTTCCTAGCTATCCCAGTTCTGGTTCTCTTCTTCGGTACACCACAAAATATTGCGGCAGGTACAGCGCTGCTAATAATTTCAATTAACTCATTGACTGCCTTTATAGGCCATAACTCTCAGTGGGACGATGTGCAGTGGCATATTCCAATCTTTATCGGCGGATCTGCAATCATTGCCGCCCAAATCTCTTCACACTTCTCGCACTACTCGAATCCAGAGAAACTACGAAAAGCCTTTGCTTATCTACTCTTTCTTATCTCAGCATTTACAGTGCTGCAAACCTGGCTTTAGTGTCTACTTAAGCTCGCGCACCTTGATGTACTTCGATTGGTGACCTGCAACGAAGAAGAGCAACACAGGGAATGCAAATGCGACGGGAAGTGATGTCGCTTCTGCGATTCCACCCATCAAAGTAGGCCCAGCGAAATAGGCAGCGATTGCAATTAAACCAATACGTGCTAGACCCACAGAAGGTGCAACCCCCGGAATAGATGCTGCCGCTAAATTAAATGCTGGGAAGAATGGACCTATTCCGATTCCCGCTGCTGCAAAACCGATACAGACAATGACGAGTCCCCAGATCTGGTGAGAATCCGAAAGTGGAATTCCTATTACAAGGCATGCTCCCCAAATAGAGCCACCAATATAACCACCGTACTTAACGGTGTTGACGTGGCCCCATCGCTCAAATGATTTATCACCAAGCAAGCGACTGACAATCATCGCCAATGAGAATGTAGTTGCAGCTGCAGCGTTTAGGCCTTTGCCAAGTCCCATATGGTCCTGCAAAAGAATTCCACTCCATTCATAAGATCCGCCTTCGGGAATGAGTGCTGCCATTAGTCCGATACCCAACGCCCACAGAACCATCGACTCTTTTCCAAAGAGTGGAATCTTTGACTCTGTAACTTCATCAGGTTCGCCAAGATGTCCGTCGATATCTGCCGACAGTAAGAATCGATTTGAAATGAGATATGCAACAAAGGTAATCCCTGCAATTAACCAGAGATTAGTTCGAGGTGAGACAAGGTTTGCAATCAGCCCGCCAATTAACGTTGCAGCAAATGCCCCCACCGACCAGAGCCCATGAAAGGTCGACATCCAACGACCATTAGTATGTTTTTCAATTTCAACAGCTTGTGCATTAATTGCAATATCCATGAAAGCAACATTGAATCCGGTAATGAACATTCCGATTAAAAGAACGGTAACGCTATTTGCAGCGCCCATAATCGCAACACCGACCGGCAGTAGAACTCCTGAAATCTGAATAACTAACTTTGAAGAGTGCATATGAACGACGCGACCAGAGATCTGAGCTCCAGGAATTGCGCCCAAGGTGCTGCCAAGAAGAACTAAGCCAAATTGTCCATCACTTAACCCCAGCGAGTCTTTAATTTCTGGAATGCGGGGAACCCAAGCAAGGCCTGCAAACCCAAGAAGGAAGAATGCCGCCCATAGAGAGTTGCGCGCACGAATTCCACGTTGATAAAGACTTACATCTTTATTGCTCTTGGAAGCCGAAGACATTTGGTGACGATATCTCATAAAGTTCTCATATGGATGGAATTCTCGAGAAGGCAGCAGTTAAAAGGTTTCAAGAAGCGGCAATAAAGCTCGGTGTAAAGGGTGAAGTAAATATCCTCGCCGAAACAGCGCGAACCGCTATCGATGCGGCCAATGGCCTTGGAATTGAAGTTGGCCAGATTGCATCATCGCTAATATTCAAACTTCCATCCGGAAATCCACTTCTGATAATCACAAGTGGGCGCCATCGCGTAGATACAGATCTCGTTGCAAAGAATCTAGAAATTCCTGAACTCGGCCGCGCAGATGCGAATTATGTAAAAGAAGTTTCTGGTTATTCAGTCGGTGGAGTCTCCCCTATTGGCTGGACATCTCAGCCTGAAGTCACACTTATTGATCAAGCGCTCAACGACTATCCCGTTGTATGGGCAGCATCAGGACATCCTCACGCTGTCTACCCAACGTCATTTGACGAACTCGTAGCTTGTACTGGCGCTACGCCAATGGTTATTGGTGATTAAGCCAGAAGTTCGGCTAACAAGTTTTCTACGCGCTGCTTAATTTCGTC
>JBFYOW010000078.1:0-5186 GCA_041303595.1 Actinomycetes bacterium | reverse complement strand
GGGTCGAAATATGACAATGGTGCTCGGCCCAACAAAGAAGAAGACTGAAGCAGTCGCAGAGCAGAAGGCAGCGCGAGCCGCCAAAGCTAAGGCCGCGGAAGAAGCTTCAGCAGAGTAAGTAGATTTAAAAGTTTTTCACACGACGTAAGTAATAAGGAGAATGAAATGCCAAAGATGAAGACCCACAGTGGCGCGAAGAAGACTTTTCGCGTAACTGGTTCAGGAAAGATCATGCACGAGCGTGCAGGTAAGCGCCACCTTTTGGAGCACAAGTCATCACGTGTTACTCGTCGTATGAGCCAAGAGCAGTCAGCAAAGCCAACCGTCACAATGACAGCCAAGCGCATGCTTGGTTTGAAGTAAGGGGGATAACCGATGAGAGTAAAGCGCGGAGTACACGCAGCTAAGAAGCGTCGCACCACCCTTGAGCGTGCCAGCGGATACCGCGGACAGCGCTCACGTCTTTTCACAAAGGCGAAGGAGCAAGTCACGCACTCAATGGTCTATGCATTTAATGACCGCAAGGATAAGAAGGGCGATTTCCGTCAGCTCTGGATCCAGCGCATTAATGCAGCTGCTCGTGAGAACGGAATGACATACAACCGTCTAATCCAGGGACTTAAGCTCTCTGGCCTAGAGGTTGATCGTCGCGTTCTTTCAGATATGGCGACAAATGACCCAGCTGCATTCAAGGTTCTTGTTGAAGTTGCACGTACACACGTTGCAGCAGCATCTAAGTAATCGTTAAGCACTAGATTCCAATGATTGAGAGCCTTCACTCGCCACACGTTGCGCGAGTGAAGGCTCTTATTGGTTCTCGAGGAGTAAAAGAACGACGTCAAGCCGGCTTGTTCATCGCAGAGGGTTTACAGGCAGCCAGGGAAGCGCTCTCCTCTAACGGAGCGCCATTTATAAAGCATCTCTATGTAACCAATAGCGGGCTTCTCAAATTATCTGAATTTGATCTCAACACTGTCGATGTAGTCGAAGTAACTGATGCCGTTATGGCTGAGATGACCTCAACAGTCACTCCACAAGGAATTCTTGCTCTCTGTGTACTCCCAAGACCAGAGGTGAGCGAAATAGCCGCACTCAATTCAAAGAGTGCGCTACGCGTTGTCTATCTCCATGAAATTCAAGATCCAGGAAATGCTGGAACAATTCTAAGGACAGCAGATGCGATGGGTGTTGATGCAGTCATCACATCACCAGGTAGCGTCGATATGTACTCACCAAAAGTTGTTCGAGCAACAGCCGGTTCGCTCTGGCATGTTCCGCTCTTTGAATCTATCTCTTTTGCTGAGCTCACGCATCTTCTCCCTGCGGCAACTCCGCTCCTGATGTCATCACATGCGAAGAAATCAATTACCGATCTTTCGCTCGAAGAGTCCTATATTTCAATCTTCGGCAATGAAGCACGCGGCGTAGATGCCTCTGCGCTGGCATCCGAGAAGATTACGGAAGTCACGATTCCAATGGCTGGCCGTGCTGAAAGTCTTAATCTCTCAGCCGCCGCATCCATCGTTATCTTCACTCTTTCTCGCAAGGTCGCAGGTTAGACTGCGCACCATGAATCCAAGTGAGGTAAAGGGCTGGATCGAGGATGCAGCTAAGGCATTTAGCGCTGCAACCAATCTCGATGAGTTAAAGAGCGCCCGTCTGGCCCACGTGGGAGATAAGGCCCCAGTCTCACTTGCTAGCCGCGCACTTGGTGCACTCTCACCAGATGAAAAAGCATCTGCTGGAAAAATCATTGGTGAGGCAAAGGCTGAACTTGGCCGTCTCCTTGCGGAAGCCACTGCAAAGCTCGAGGCAGAGCGAGATGCACGTGTTCTTCTCGAAGAAGTTGTTGATATTACTTTGCCGGTTCAGCGTTCTCATCGCGGTGGATTACACCCGATTTCAATCATTAAAAATGAAGTTTCAGATTTCTTTATCGAACAAGGCTTCTCTGTTGAGGAAGGCCCAGAGCTTGAATCCGGTTGGCTCAACTTTGACGCACTTAATATTCCTGCCGATCATCCTGCTCGCACAATGCAGGATACTTTCTATATCGAACCCGTTGAATCCGGAATGGTGCTTCGTACGCAAACCTCTCCAGTTCAGATACGTTCGATGTTGACTAAGCAACCTCCTATTTACGTCATCAGCCCAGGTCGCACCTTCCGTGCCGATGAGCTAGATGCAACGCATAGTCCGGTCTTCCATCAGGTTGAGGGATTGGTCGTTGATAAAGACATCACAATGGCGCACCTCAAGGGCGTACTCGATAATTTTGCTCGCCATATGTTCGGTGATGCAGTCACGACTCGACTCCGTCCATCTTTCTTTCCATTCACCGAGCCAAGTGCTGAAGTAGATATCTTCTTTAATGGCCGCTGGATTGAATGGGGCGGCTGCGGAATGATCAATCCAAAGGTTCTAGCTACCTGCGGAATCGATACCGACACATATTCTGGTTTTGCATTTGGAATGGGCCTCGAACGCACTTTGATGGTCCGACATGGGATTACAGATATGCATGACATCGTTGAAGGCGATCTTCGCTTCACTCGTCAGTTCGGAGTTGGACTCTAATGCGCGCACCACTGTCATGGATAAAAGAGTTCGTAGAAATTCCAGCAACAATTACTGCGGACCAGATTTCTGATGCACTCATCCGCGTGGGATTTGAAGTAGAAGAGATCATCACCCAAGGCGGAGACCTCACAGGACCGCTTGTTTTTGGAAAAGTTCTCACAATCGAAGAGATCACAGAGTTTAAGAAGCCAATCCGTTATGTAGGCCTTGATTGTGGCGAAACTGAAACTCGCTATGTGATCTGTGGTGCCACCAACTTTGCAGTCGGGGATATTGTCTGCGTTGCACTTCCTGGCGCAGTTCTTCCTGGAAATTTTGTTATTGCAGCTCGTGAAACATACGGCAAAACATCAAATGGAATGATTTGTTCGGGACGCGAACTTGGAATCAGCGAAGACCACGCAGGAATTATGACCTTTGCCGAAGGTTCTGTTGCAATAGGCTCAGATGCCATTGAAGTACTTCAGATTAACGATGTCATCTTCGATATTGCAGTCAATCCTGACCGTGGCTATGCCTTGAGTATTCGTGGCGTCGCACGCGAAGTTGCAGCATCACTCAATTTGAAATACCAAGATCCAATTGATTCTCTCCGAGCTCTCACTTTCGAAAAGACTGGCACTGGTGTCACTGCCAAAATTATTGATGTTGATGCAGCCAGCGTCTTCTACCTGCGCACGCTCGACAAGTTCGACCAAGCGGCTCAAACGCCAATCTGGATGCGACGACGTATCGAGAAGATGGGAATGCGATCTATCTCTCTCGTTGTTGATATCACCAACTATGTAATGCTCGAGCTTGGCCAGCCGCTCCATGCATTTGATGCCGACAAGATTTCTGGTGGACTGTCAGTAAAGCGCGCGGGTACCGCTCAGAAATTCACAACGCTAGATGGACAAGAGCGCACTCTCGACGCTGATGACTTGATGGTCTGGGATGACGAAAAGCCGCTTGCGCTTGCTGGAACAATGGGTGGCTTAGATTCAGAGATCACTTCTACGACATCGCGTATCGCAGTTGAGGCGGTGAGGTTTAATCCGGTATATGTGGCAAAGAATTCACGTCGCCACAAACTATCTTCAGAAGCATCACGACGACTCGAACGCAGTGTGGATCCATCACTTGCTGAGTTTGCATCTGCTCGCTTTGTGCAACTTCTAACAACGCTATCAACCGCTCAACACGTTGAGACTGTTATCGATGGTGAGCCTCGTTTCGCACCTGTAGTGAAGGTCGATCCGGCGTATGTGGCTCGTACACTCAATCTTGATCTCTCACCATCAGAGATAGCAGAACACCTTCGCTCAGTGGGTTGTGATGTAAATGAGGCAACTTTCGAGGTCGACCCTCCATCTTGGCGTTCAGACTTACTGCAGCCAGCAGATTTTGTGGAAGAAGTAGCTCGCATGGTCGGTTACGACAAGATTCCTTCGATCTTGCCTCCTCGACCAAATCACGCTTCACTTACTCCAACTCAGAAGCGACGTCGCGCAATTGCGTCAATGCTCGCCAGCCGCGGATTCGCTGAAGTTCAGACTTTTCCTTTCACAAATCAAGAAACCATCGATTCAATGGGATTCGTAGGGGAGCGGGCTGCTACCTACAAGATTGCAAATCCGATGTCTGAAGAATTCCCATTGATGCGCGTGCATTTAGTACCTGGATTAATTGAGGTCGCCCAGCGCAATATCAGTCGTGGCGCAAAAGATTTCGCCATCTTCGAAATGGGCTCCATTTTCCGCAGTTCACAGAAACTTATTCCCGCAATTTCTCCAGAACTAGGAAAGCGTCCCGAACAATCCATTATTGATGCGATCACAGCTAGCGTTCCACCGCAGGCTTATCACGTAGCTGGTTTGTTGGTCGGAAAGAATGAAGGAAACGACTGGCAAGGTCCTGCGCGTCCATATAACTGGCAAGATGCAATTGCCTATGCGCAAGATATCTTGCAGCTCTGTAATCTCAATTGGAGTATTAAGCGTTCTGATTTTGCTCCTTGGCATCCAGGTCGTTGCGCCGAACTCATTGTTGATGGCAAGGCTGTGGCACATGCGGGCGAACTTCATCCAAGAATTGTTGCCGCTTACGGATTGCCAGAGCGTTCTGCAGCGTTTGCTGTTGGCTTAAGCGCCTTGCCAGAAACCGCTCTTGTGCGTCCCTTTACTGTCGGCACAATGCCAGCAGCGTTGCAAGACATTGCCCTGATAGTTGATTCAACGGTGGCTGCAGGTGATGTCGAGGATGCACTGCGAGCAGGTGCTGGAAATCTCCTCGAATCCATCACTCTCTTCGATCGCTATGACAAGTTGGGGGATGGGAAAATCTCACTCGCCTTCTCGCTTGTTTTCCGAGCTCAAGATCGAACTCTGACAGGTCCAGAGGTAGCTGAGGCTCGCGAAGCAGCAGTGGCTGAAGCATCAAAGCGAACTGGGGCTGTTCTTCGCGCAAACTAGAGTGTGTATATTTATGCAGTTATATGCATAAATATGCTATCCTCGCGCCATGAAAATTGGTCTGATAGGCGGCAGTGGATATGCCGGTGGCGTACTCTTGCGTCTACTTGCACTTCACCCTCGCTTTGAGGTGATGGCAATCTCTGCCCATTC
>JBFYOW010000077.1:0-5229 GCA_041303595.1 Actinomycetes bacterium | reverse complement strand
TCTTGGCAACGATTGGTGCGCCACCGGTGCCAGTGCCACCACCCTCGCCAGCTGTCACGAAGACCATATCTGCACCGCGCAGAATCTCTTCAATCTCTTCTGTGTGATCGATTGCTGCTTGTCGACCTTTTTCGGGTGCAGCTCCTGCACCAAGACCCTTAGTTGATGCACGACCAATATCTAGCTTTACATCTGCATCACTCATCAAGAGATGTTGTGCATCTGTATTGATTGCGATGAACTCAACACCTTTGAGTCCAACTTCAATCATGCGATTGATCGCGTTTACTCCGCCACCGCCGATACCGACGACCTTAATTACGGCGAGATAATTCTGTGGTGCAGCCACCTGGAGCCTCCTTAAGAACTGTAAACCCTCTCTTGAGAGTTACATTTCTAATCTCTTTGATGGAGGCAAGGTATGTCTTTGCGGGTGATGAATCAAAAACCAACACGAAGAAATACCTCTACCTGTAATAGAGAGTTTTCTTACTTCACTATCGGCGCATGTGGTGCAGATAGATCGACTCTTCTAATGAGTTGATTCTCTTCAAGTTTCAATAGTGCACGGTAGACATTGACTTTGAGCCCTATCTCAGTTGATGTACCCCATGTGATCTTTACATCTCTACCAGTTTCGCGATGCCAGGAGTTAATTGATGAAGTATTTGTGGCGCTCATCGAAATCAGGGATTCGCGCATTTCTACCGGCAATTCAGTAAATAACGCGATGGCCGTGAGTCCTAGTTCTGGTGTCGCAGCACTCACCGTTGGGAGGCCTTTAGGTTTAGCGCCAGGTAAATCAAAGAGGATTCCAGAGGAATCAATTGCTCTACCTTTATATAGTCCGACCGGCACTCGCGCCTTAACTGCGATTGCAACGTCGCCTTTAATCCAATTGCGAGAAACGGAGATTCCCCTCACCCAAGAAGTTTCACCAAGTAATTTTTCAATTGAGCGGGGTTCGATCCGAGCCATTTTTTCGCCGATATCAACCTTGGATTTTGAAACAAAGTTCTCGCTACTGATCCCAGCTGGCAGGCCAGAGGCGCTTATAGTTTTCACTGTAAAGATTGGTGACCAAGCAAATAAGTAGGTCAAGCCAATAAAGAGCAGTACTAAAGCTGCAAGCACTCGAGCACGTAGTGTCATCGACAATTAACCAAATCGTTTGCTGAGGCCATCGGCAATTATTGGTGCGAGTGAATTTACATCCCCTGCGCCTAGGGTCAATATGACATCACCTGGGTTGGCAATCGCAATCACTCGATCAGATGCCTCGACAAAGTTTGGCAGAAAGTGACCATTCTTCATCTTCTGAGAGATAAGTTCAGCACTCACTCCCGGTATCGGCTTCTCGCTAGCTGCGTAGATTTCTAAGAGAGTTACGTCATCTGCCTTATCAAGTGCGGTAGCGAATTGATCAAGGAAAGCTTGAGTTCGTGAATATCGATGGGGCTGGAAAATGACGAGAACTCGCCCAGTATCTGCATATCGTCGGGCAGCGTCTAGAGTTACATTAATTTCAGTTGGGTGGTGGCCGTAGTCATCAATAATGCGGATTCCATTAACAGTAGCTTTTAGTTCAAAACGACGGCCCGCTCCTCGAAAAGAATAAAGGCCTGAGAGAAGGCTTGCTGGATTGAGATTGAGAGCCAGTCCTAGCGCAAGTGTGCCTGCTGCATTGAGGAGATTGTGAAGGCCTGGAACTTGAAGTTCAATCAGGCCAACAACTGTTCCATTCCAGATTGCACGTCCTTGAGAGCCTTGCGCTGTCAATGAAATCTGATCAATCTTCATATCCGAGCCATCTTCAATTCCATATGAATAAGTAGTGCAATGCTTTACCGAACTTCCAAGTGCGCGAGAGCCAGCATCATCATTGCAGTAGATGAGAATTCCATCTTTTGGGATTGTCTTCGTAAAGTCCTCAAAGATTGCGACAACTTCTTCTGGTGTTGCGAAAAAATCAACATGATCATGTTCAATATTTGTAATAATTGCAGCTTTCGGGTGATACGCAATGAATGATCCATCAGATTCATCAGCTTCTGCAATAAAGAATGGGCCTGATCCTCTATGCGCATTAGAGCCCGATGCGGTCAACGTTCCGCCAATAGCAAATGATGGATCTGTGCCGCACGCTTGAAATGCAACGGTAGCCATCGAAGACGTTGTGGTCTTACCGTGGGTACCTGCAATAGCAATATTGGTTAACCCATACATAAGGAGTGATAAGGCCTTGGCACGGGTCATTATTGGAACCGAACGCTCTAGCGCCCTCACAATCTCAGGATTACTCGCTGAAATGGCGGTTGAATAGACGACAACATCTGCGCCATTAACATTCTCTGCTAGATGAGAGCGAAAAATTTTTGCACCGAGAGCTTCTAACGCCAGCAACACCGAAGAATCCTTGGCATCTGAACCGCTCACAAATATTCCATCGGCCAAGGCAATGCGAGCCAACCCGCTCATTCCCGAGCCACCGATACCGATAAAGTGGACTTTCTTTCCGCGCAGCGACTCCCCCATAAAGGTTTGTGTACTTGGGATTGTCATTTACGCTTCGCCGCTCTCTCAATAATTTCAAGAATCTTATCGACTGCTTTAGCCGATGAGGCGTCACCACTCTCGGGCTGCGCTGCGCTTCTCTCTAATAGTCGAGGGAGATTCTCCGCAATCCATTGTGAGGAGAAATTTCGCTGTTCAAGTAACTCGGCGCGTCCTGCTGATATCAGTTCCTGAGCATTCAGCGCTTGCTCGCCATTACCTATAGGAAGTGGTATGAAAAGCGAAAACTTTGAGAGCGCCGCAGCTTCGGCACATGTAACAGCTCCACTTCGAGAGATTAACAAATCAGATGCTAGATATATCTGAGCCATCTCTTCGATGTAGTTAAGAGGCTTATAAGAATCTGTAGTGGCAGGAAGCGGATTGTTCTTTCCTACTCCATGAATAACAAAAGTATCCTGGGATTCAAAAATGGGCTGAGCCGCTTCAATAACTTCATTTATTGCGACAGAGCCCTGCGATCCACCGAAGACGAATATCAGCGGCTGCTTCAAATCCAGACCATAGCGAAGGGCTATCTCTTTCTTCGCAGCAGCTCTCGCCTTCTTCCAATCTGAGGCCGATGTGGATAAGACCGCTAGGACATCACTTCGCAGAGGAAGCCCCGTGACAACCGCTTTTGCCAACGCCCCGTTCTTGACCGGATAACTTAGAGCAAGAAATGGTGTCAGATATGCGCCTACTTTATTTGCCCAACCTGGACGAGCATTTTGCTCATGAATTACAAATGGGGTTCGTGTGATTGCGGCGGCACAATACATTGGAGCGGAAACATAACCTCCGAAACCGATGGCACAATCCACGCCCTTAAGAAGTTGCATTGTCTTGCTAATTGAAGCGATTAGTTGAAAGGGAACTTTGAGCAATGAAGGTGAGAGTTTTCTGGAGATACTCACTTTGGGGATGTGGTGCAGTGAATACCCAGCGGCGGGGACCAACTGATTCTCAAGCCCTGAATCTGTACCTATGAAGATGATTTCATCTTGCGGATGACGCTGGCTCCAACCTCGAGCAACGGCCAATGCCGGTTCGATATGTCCAGCAGTTCCACCACCCGCAAAGAGAATCTTCATTGAAAACGCTCTCCTTACTTGTGGGCGAATCGTCGTACGAGCTCTCTCGAGACTTCTTTATCTCGCAGGGCAACTCCTGCGACAAAGCCTAAAGCGCAGATCGTCGTAAGTAGTGCAGATCCACCATAAGACACCAACGGAAGCGTCACACCTACAACAGGAAGCACGCTAATCGCCGTTCCGATATTGAGGATTGCTTGAACGCCAATCCAAACCGCAATTCCGGCAGAGACGTAACGTGAAAATGGATCCTTCGCGCGAAGTGAAATCCTGAATATCGAGTAGACCAAAGTTCCCATCAAGATTAATACGCCTAGAGTGCCTAACAAGCCTAGCTCTTCGCCGATAACGGAGTAAATAAAGTCGGTATGAGCTTCAGCAAGGTTTCCCCATTTCTGACGACTCCCACCAAGTCCAACCCCAAAAACTCCACCACTAGCCAATCCGAGCAGACTGTGGGCTGGCTGCCAGCCAAAGTTCTTATATTCCTCTGGCGCAAATGGATTAAGGAAGACTAAGAAGCGCGCTCTACGGTAATCACTTGTAACAATCGCTGCCGCAAGTGCAAGGAATCCCAAGGCTGCGACCCATCCAAGTTTCTTGAGTTCAACGCCAGAGATAAAGAAGATTCCTGCCGCAATTGCGGCAATCACAGATGATGTTCCGAGATCGCCACCGCGCATGATTGCAAGAATTACCAGAACAAAACCTGGCCCAATGAGTGCAATGACATTGAAGTTAAACTTTTTTAAACTTTCTCTGCGTGCAAGTAGATATGCAGCCCAGAGAATCAAAAGGAACTTTGTAAATTCCCCGGGTTGGATATCGATTACTTTGAGATTAATCCAATTTCGATTTCCGTTAACTTCTTTTCCTACACCAGGAATCATGACAATCACAACAAGGATAAGTGAAAGGATTAATCCAAAGCGGGCAAGGAGCTGCCATCTACTTAGTGGCAAACGCGCTAGATATATCGCAAAAGGGATACCAAAAACCAAGAAAACAAATTGGCGTAGCGCAACTGCAAATGCATACCCCTTAGTATCGATTGCTTGAATTGAGGATGCAGAGAAAACCATAATGAGACCGAGCACGACCAAAATTGATGTACTCACCATCATCATATAGAAATGATTGACTGGTTTATTGAGAAAACGGGTTCTCTCTGCGGCTTTACTTGTCATGTAGCACTACATCCTTTACTGATTGTGAAAATCTATCTCCGCGATCGCCATACGAGATGAACTGATCCATGGATGCGCATGCTGGGGCTAAGAGAACAACATCACCCTCATCTGAGCTCTCAAGTGCTTTCCTCACAATGAGATCCATAAATGAGTTATCCGCTCCTCCGCGACTGTATGAAGGTGGGGTATCAAGAAGATAAATTGGGAGTTGCGGGGCGTGCTTTGCAAGAGCTGCTGCAATGAGATTTCGATCCTCTCCGATCAAAATCGCGCACTTCAAACGTGACCAAGTCCGCTCTACAAGTGGCTCCATTGCTGCGCCTTTAGCTAACCCACCGGCAATCCAGATGACCGAGAAGTTGGACATGATTGATGCGGCTGCAGCATGTGGG
>JBFYOW010000076.1:0-5270 GCA_041303595.1 Actinomycetes bacterium | reverse complement strand
TCGAGGCTTTGGAGCCCCTGAAAGTGTTCCAGCGGGAAAGACAGAGAAGAGCGCATCTATTGGGGCGCAATCTTCTGCCAACTCACCTATAACGGTGGAGACAATATGCATCACATGCGAATAACGTTCGATATGCATGAAATCAATTACCTCAACTGAGCCCGGCGTGCAGACCCGGCCCACATCGTTTCGCCCAAGATCAACAAGCATCAGATGTTCAGCTCGTTCCTTTGGATCAGCTAAAAGCTCTTCGCCTAAGCGAATATCTTCTTCAAGAGAATGAGAGCGCTTTCGAGTGCCGGCAATCGGATGAACCATGACTTCTCTACCAGTGACTTTAACTAGCGCCTCTGGACTAGATCCCACGACATCAAAACCACTTTCAAACTTAAAGAGATACATATATGGGCTTGGATTATTCAGTCGAAGCGCTCTATAAACATCGAGCGAGTCAGCCGTTACCTCGGTAGAAAATCTTTGGGAGATAACGATTTGGAATGCTTCGCCAGCAAGAATCTCTTCTTTAGCTAATTCAACCTTGGATCGAAACTCCTTCGCGGAAATATTTCGTTCAAAATGTGGCGGCGAGAACTCTGGTATCTCACTGACATCCCCAGGCAGGGCGCTCTGTAAATCTAAATACATCTGATCTAATCGTGCTTGTGATTGCGCAAAGGCCTCATCTACCCGCTCATCCGATCCATCCCAGTTAATGGCATTTGCAATCAAAGTGACAGTGCCGTTGTTGTGGTCCATTACCGCCAGATCACTGGTAAGCATGAAGGCAATTTCGGGTAACTGGAGGTCATTAATGGCGGTGGTAGGAATTTTCTCAAGACGGCGCACCGCGTCATATCCCATGTAGCCAACCAAGCCGCCCGTGAGTGGTGGCAGACCCGAGATAACAGGGGTGCGCAAATGTGCAACTGATTCGCGCAACGCTTGCAGCGGATCCATATCGCGCGGAACTCCAGCCGGTGGCGTACCTAGCCATTCTGCACGCCCGCCACTCTCTGTAAGAGTTGTCTGGCTATTCACGCCGATAAAAGAGTATCGCGACCACGCTCCCCCGTGTTCAGCGCTCTCAAGTAAGAATGTTCCTGGTTTATTTTTTGCTAATTTTTTATATATGCCGAGCGGGGTTTCGCCATCTGCAAGTACTCGACGAAAGACAGGAATAACGTTATTGCTCTTTGCATATTCACGAAATTCTTCTATCTTCATCTTGGTTTCAATTCATTTTCAATTGATTGTGGAAGCAACTTCTATCACCGGTGTGACACGCTGCGCCCGTTTGCTCAACTTTAAGCAGGAGCGCATCACCATCGCAATCAACCGAAATTGAAAGGACTTTCTGAGTGTGACCAGATGTTGCACCTTTCTCCCATAGTTCATTTCTACTGCGAGACCAATATGTGGCGCGCCCGGTTTCGAGAGTAATTGCCAGTGACTGATGGCTCATATAGGCAAGCATCAAAACTTCCCCAGTACTAGCGTCTTGTGCAATAGTCGGGATCAGCTCAACGCCCGTCTTAATCAATGCCGACACTTCCGGCGAGAGTTCGATGCCCATGTCGCTATTCTGCCTTAGCGGCGCGCAACCTTGCGTACTGGATAGCCACTGCGATCGAGATAATTCTTAATGTCACCGATTCGGTGAACGCCAAAATGAAAGATTGATGCCGCTAATAAGGCATCAGCGCCAGCATCGAGAGCGGCAGCAAAATCTTCTTGAGAGCCGGCTCCTCCACTGGCAATTAATGGAACACCAGAAATCGCTCGGACTGCTTTGATCATTCCAATGTCATATCCAGCGCGAGTTCCGTCGGCATCCATTGAGTTAAGCAGGATCTCGCCAACCCCGAGCGCACAAGCTCGTTCAACCCAGGCTAAAGCATCTAGCCCTGCGCTTTCACGTCCGCCGTGGGTTGTAACTTCAAAACCTGAATCTGTTCTAGCCCTGCGAGCATCAACTGAGAGGACGAGGACTTGTGAGCCGAATCTATCCGCAATCTCGGCAATTAACTCTGGTCGGGCAATCGCCGCAGTGTTTATTGAAACTTTATCGGCACCTGCTCGGAGCAAACGATCTACATCTTCAACGCTTCGTATTCCACCGCCTACTGTTAACGGAATGAAGACTTGCTCTGCTGTTCGACGCACAACATCGAGAGTCGTCTCACGCCCTGCAACACTGGCAGAGATATCAAGAAAAGTTAACTCATCGGCACCCTCTGCGTTATATAACGCAGCCATTTCAACGGGATCTCCTGCATCAACTAAATTTGTGAAGTTAACACCTTTAACAACCCTGCCATCAGTGACATCGAGGCAAGGAATGATGCGAACTGAGAGAGTCACTTCTTCGTTAACTCCAGCGCTTCTTCTAAAGTGAAGGCACCCGCATAGAGCGCCTTCCCAACGATTGCACCTTCTACACCGATAGTGCGTAACATCGAGAGAGCGGAAATATCTTCTAGCGAGGAGATTCCACCACTAGCGATTACCGGCTTATTGGTGGCGGCACAGACTTCACGAAGTAACTCTAGGTTGGGACCTTTGAGCGTTCCATCCTTTGTTACATCTGTGACAACATAACGGGCACAGCCATCACGCTCTAAACGTTCGATGGTTTCAAAGAGATCGCCACCCTCTTTCGTCCATCCGCGAGCTGCAAGTACGTGACCTCTTACATCGAGTCCGACAGCAATTCGATCGCCATATTCGCCAATCACCTTTGAAGTCCACTCTGGATTCTCAAGTGCTGCCGTGCCGAGGTTGACTCGACGGCATCCAGTTGCGAGTGCTCGTTTCAGAGATTCATCATCACGAATTCCACCAGAGAGCTCGACCTTGATATCAAGCTTTGAAACTACATCTGCAAGTAGTGCCGAGTTTTCACCGATACCGAAAGCTGCATCGAGATCAACGAGGTGAATCCATTCTGCACCTGAATTTTGAAAATCAAGTGCTGCATCAAGCGGTGAACCGTAGGCGGTCTCGGCACTGAGTTCGCCCTGAACTAATCGAACAGCGCGACCACCCTTCACATCTACTGCTGGAAGAAGCTCTAGATAACTCATAAGGAAGAAACCCAATTCTTGATCAGATGCAGACCTGCATCGCCTGATTTTTCTGGATGAAACTGTGTAGCAGAGATAACGCCATCTTCTATTGCTGCCAAGAAACGAGAGTCATGCTCTGTCCATGATTGCATGGCATTGCCAGTCATCTCAGTAGTCACGCCATAAGAATGAACGAAGTAGAAGGATTCGCCTTCAACTCCTTTAAAGAGCTGACTATTAGGTGCAGCTTCAACTGTATTCCACCCCATATGCGGCAATATCTTTGCATCTAGCTTCTCTACTTTTTCAGGCCAGATTCCGACGCCTTCATTTTCTCCATGCTCTAATCCGGCAGCAAACAAAATCTGCATTCCAACGCAGATGCCAATTGTTGGACGAGATGCCTTAGCGCGTTCACGGACAAGTACATCTCCTTGAACCGATTTCAATCCCTGCATACAAGCACCGAAGGCGCCGACGCCGGGAACTACAAGACCTTCAGCTTCGAGCGCCACCGAATAGTCAGATGTGAGTACGACATCTTTACCTGCACGTTCAAATGCACGAAGTGCGGAACGGAGGTTGCCAGAGCCGTAATCAAGAATTGCAATCAACTACAAAGAGCCCTTTGTTGAAGGGATTCCTGCCGTACGGCCATCGATTGCAACTGCGTCGCGAAGTGCTCGTGCAACTGCTTTAAATTGTGCTTCAAAGACGTGATGTGCATTGCGACCTTCTAGGACTCGAACGTGGAGCGCGATTCGCGCTTCCGCAACAATTGACTCCCAGATATGACGGCCAAGCGTCGTGTCGAAAGTTCCGATTAATTCAACAATCTCTGGCTGGCGGTGCACCAGATATGGGCGGCCAGAGAGATCTACCGCAGCTTGAACTAGAACTTCATCCAGCGGCACCATTGCATCACCGAAGCGACGAATGCCAGCTTTATCTCCAAGGGCTTCGCGCAGTGCTTGACCAAAAGCAAGAGCGGTGTCTTCTACTGTGTGATGTGAGTCGACATCGATATCGCCAGTAGTTTTGATGGTGAGATTAAATCCTGAATGCTTCCCGAGCTGAGACATCATGTGATCGAAGAAGGGAACTCCCGTATCTACTGAGATTTCTCCAGTTCCGTCGAGAGTAAGGTCGACGAGAACGCTCGACTCTTTTGTAGTGCGTTCGACTCTTGCATTTCTCATTGTGGCTCCTGTGCCTGCTCTATTTGTGAAGGATTGCGGTCAATGCTCTGATGAAAAGAATATTCTCGGCCTCGCTGCCGATAGTCACTCGCAAGTGCCCTGATAATCCCACATCTCGAATGAGCACTCCTGCATCCAAGAGAGATTTCCAGAGAAGTGGTGCCGAAATATCAAATCCTGAGAATAAGAGGAAGTTGGCCTTACTTGGCGTAACGGTTAAATCAAGCGCCGCTAACTGTGAACGGACCCATTCGCGTTGAGATACCAACTGAGCAACATTTCCTAAAAGCTCATCTTTATATTCAAGAGCTACCTCAGCGGCCGCTTGCGTAATCGCACTTAGGTGATACGGCAATCTCACCAGAAAGAGTGCATCGATTACTGATTGATCGGCAACAAGATAACCTAGACGAACGCCAGCAAATGAGAAGGCTTTGCTCATGGTCCGGATAACAACAACTTGCGGATACTTTCTTATAAGCGTGACGGCGGATATCTCGTCAGAAAATTCAGCGTATGCCTCATCAACTACGAGCAGTCCAGGCACAACTTTCGCCAACTCTTCAATCTCTTGAATCGTTACAGAAGTGCCGGTTGGATTATTCGGAGTGGTTATAAAGGTGAGTGAAGGCGATAAATTCTTGATTTCAGTCTTTGCTTTTTCAACATCCAGCGAGAAATCTGACCGACGCTCTCCATCAATCCACGATGTATTTGTCACGCGAGCGATAAGTGGATGCATCGAATACGATGGCGTAAATCCGAGAGCGCCTTTATCTCCAAATGCCAGGTAGAGCGATTGAATGATCTCATTACTTCCATTCGCCGCCCAGATATTCTCGGTAGAAAGTGAAGTACCAGAGAGGGCGTTAATAAAATTTGCGAGACCCGCTCGAAGCGTTGTTGCATCACGATCAGGGTAACGATTTAAGTTGGTGGCGACCTTTTCGATACGCGCAGCGATGGCACTTGTAAGTTGAGCAGAGAGTGCAAAAGGGCTTTCGTT
>JBFYOW010000075.1:0-5390 GCA_041303595.1 Actinomycetes bacterium | reverse complement strand
ATCCAAACCGGGAAGCCTCCTGAACAGTAGTAATGAATGAAAAGGAAATGACATGTCATTAACACCAGAAGTAAAGAAAGAAATCATTGCAAAGTACGGATCATCTGCTACTGATACAGGAAGCCCTGAAGCTCAGGTCGCTTTGTTGTCACGTCGTATTGAAGACATCACAACACACTTGAAGACAAACCCACACGATCACCACAACCGACGCGGACTTTTGCTCCTCGTAGGTCGCCGTCGTCGTATCTTGCAGTACCTAGCGAAGACAGATATCGCTCGTTACCGCGCAATCATCGAGAAGCTCGGCATCCGCCGCTAATCGATTCTTAGTTTTCCAATTTAATAGCAGTAAAGCAGTACGAAGGTAGGAAAGTTGGGTTGCACAGGGCAGCCCGACTGGAGCATCAGCGCCCACGAGGATAAATGGTCCTCGGTAGTGGCTCACAGAAGCTGATAAATAAATTTCTGTGGACTTCGATCGAAGATTCATTTTTTTCTCTTGTGGTGCGCTGACTTAATTAAAGGAGCGCCCTATGGAGGGTCAAGACGTAAAGTCATCAGTAGCCGTTATCGATAACGGTAAGTTCGGTAAGCGCGAGATCAAGTTTGAAACTGGTCGCCTTGCAAAGCAGGCAGCAGGAGCTGCAGCTGTTTATCTCGATGAAGACACAATGATCTTCTCGGCTACAACAGCATCAAAGTCACCTAAGGATCAATTCGACTTCTTCCCACTCACAGTTGATGTGGAAGAGAAGATGTATGCCATTGGCAAGATTCCAGGTTCATTCTTCCGTCGTGAGGGCCGTCCATCAGAAGAGGCGATTCTTACTTGCCGCTTGATCGACCGTCCATTGCGTCCATCATTTATCAAGGGCCTTCGTAACGAAGTTCAGATTGTTGTGACCGTAATGGCACTCAATCCTGATCACATGTACGACGTGATTGCTATCAACGCATCATCAATGTCAACACAGCTCGCAGGTCTTCCATTCTCTGGTCCAATCGGTGGTGTACGCGTTGCACTTATCGAAGGTCAGTGGGTTGCATTCCCTAACCACTCCCAGGTTGAGAACGCTGTATTCGACATGGTCGTTGCAGGTCGCGTAACTGGCGATGACGTTGCAATCATGATGGTTGAAGCAGAAGCAACTTCACGCACAATCAACCTCATTGCAGGGGGAGCAGCTGCTCCAACTGAAGAGATTGTTGCTCAAGGACTTGATGCGGCAAAGCCATTTATCAAGATTCTCTGCGATGCTCAATCAAAGCTAGCTGCTGTTGCTGCAAAGCCAACTGCAGAGTTCCCAGTCTTCTTGGATTACCAGGATGATGTATTTGCAGCTGTTGAAAAGGCGGCAAAGGATGATCTCGCAAAGGCGCTCACAATCGTGGGTAAGCAAGAGCGTGAGACAAAGATTGATGAGATTTCAGCATCAGTAAAGGAGTCAGTCTCAGCAGCATTTGAAGGCCGCGAGAAGGAAGTTCCTGCAGCGTTCCGCTCACTCACAAAGAAGCTTGTACGCCAGCGCGTACTCCGCGACAAGGTACGTATCGATGGCCGCGGTCTCCGTGACATCCGTGCGCTGTCAGCCGAGGTAGAGGTAATTCCTCGCGTTCACGGTTCTGCAATCTTCGAGCGCGGTGAGACACAGATTCTCGGAATCACAACTCTTAACATGCTCAAGATGGAGCAGCAGCTCGACACCATGAGCCCTGAGACATCAAAGCGTTATATGCACAACTACAACTTCCCACCATATTCAACTGGTGAGACCGGTCGTGTTGGTACACCTAAGCGTCGCGAAATCGGCCACGGTGCACTTGCAGAGCGCGCACTTATTCCAGTACTTCCAACTCGTGAAGAGTTCCCATATGCAATCCGTCAGGTCTCTGAGGCCCTCGGTTCAAATGGTTCAACTTCAATGGGTTCTGTCTGTGCTTCAACACTTTCAATGCTTCAAGCTGGCGTGCCGCTCAAGGCTCCCGTTGCAGGTATTGCAATGGGTCTGATCTCAGATGATGTTGATGGCAAGATTGAGTACGTTGCTCTCACAGATATTCTCGGTGCAGAAGATGCATTCGGAGATATGGACTTTAAGGTTGCCGGAACAAAGGACTTCGTTACAGCTCTCCAGCTCGATACAAAGCTCGATGGTATTCCTGCATCAGTTCTCGCAGGCGCTCTTCACCAGGCAAAGGAAGCGCGTCTTGCGATTCTCGATGTTATGAACGAGGCTATCGATACACCTGATGAGATGAGCCAATACGCTCCACGAATCATCTCTGTAAAGATTCCAGTCGATCAGATCGGTGCGGTTATCGGCCCTAAAGGCAAGATCATCAACCAAATCCAGGATGAGACAGGTGCTGAAATCTCAATTGAAGATGACGGAACTATCTACATCGGTGCAACTGATGGGCCTTCTGCAGAGGCTGCGCGTGCGCAGATCAATGCAATTGCAAACCCAACCATGCCAGAGGTTGGCGAGCGTTACCTCGGAACTGTTGTAAAGCTTGCAACATTCGGAGCATTCGTATCGTTGATGCCAGGTAAGGATGGACTCCTTCACGTTTCACAGATTCGCAAGATGCATGGCGGAAAGCGAATTGAAAATCTTGAAGAGGTCATGAAGGTCGGAGATAAGGTCCAGGTTGAGATCGGCGAGATCGATCCAAAGGGCAAGCTCTCTCTCATTCCAGTCCTCGAAGAAGGCGCAGCATCTGCTGAGTAATGTCTGTTAAAAGAACGGTCCACGCCAGCGGTCTGCGCATTGTTACAGAGGAAGTTCCCTCTGTCCGAAGCGCGGCTGTTGGTATCTGGGTCAATGTAGGTTCACGTGATGAAGCACCGGCTACTGCCGGTGCTTCTCATTTTCTAGAGCACCTTCTATTTAAAGGAACAACCAGTCGCACAGCTTTAGAGATTTCATCCTCTATCGAATCTGTTGGTGGCGAGATGAATGCCTTTACTTCGAAGGAGTACACCTGCTTCTATGCCCGAGTCATTGATACCGATCTGCCTATGGCGATTGATGTAGTCAGTGATTTGATTACATCATCAATTGTGACAGCACTCGATGTGGATGCAGAGCGCAAGGTAGTCCTCGAAGAAATCGCGATGCGCGATGATGACCCATCTGATTTAGTTCATGACCTCTTTAGCGATACTTACTATGGCGATACTCAGATTGGGCGACCAATTCTTGGCACCATCGAGAGCATCAATAAAATGTCGCGCAATACTGTCTTTAATTATTACAAAAAGAAGTACAAGCCATCCGACCTAGTCGTAGCGGTTGCTGGAAATATCAAGCATAAGCGTGTAGTCGCAATGGTTGAAGAAGCGCTCTCACGGGATAACTTCCTTGATGGCGTAGGAACTCCAAACATACGTCCAAATACACCGATTAAACGTGGTCCACAGAGCCCAGTTGGACTGATGTATCGCAAGACCGAACAAGCACACATGCTCTATGGCATGGAAGGTGTTGCACGCGCAGATGAGCGTCGCTTTGCTATGGGAGTCTTATCGGCAGCGCTCGGTGGGGGAATGTCTTCCCGTCTATTCCAGGAGATTCGTGAGAAGCGTGGTCTTGCATATTCTGTCTATGCATATTCACAACAATTCGCTGGCTCCGGAACGCTCGGTTTTTACGCCGGCTGTAATCCAACTAAGGCGGTAGAAGTTGCAGAGATCATTCGTGAGATTTTGTCCGATGTGGCAGATAACGGCATGACCCACGAAGAGATCGAACGTGCTAAGGGCGCTGTACGCGGTTCGCTCGTCTTGAGCCAAGAAGATTCAGGTTCGCGCATGAGCCGCATTGGCAAAAACGAGATTGTCTACGGCCAAGTGATGGACTTTGACGATATCTTGAAAGCGATTTCACGCGTATCGGCCGAAGATGTTCGCGCAATTGCTAGCGAATATCTGACTAAAACGCCTACCCTTGCACTAGTTGGACCATTTAAAAATACTGCAAAGTTTGAGAAGGTGTTGAAGTCATGATCAAAGTAGGCATACTAGGTGCTCGTGGCCGGATGGGTTCTGAAGTTGTAAAGGCTATTAATGAGGTTTCAGATTGCGAACTCGTCTCTGCTCTTGACCAAGGTGATGCCCTCGACGCGTTCGTAACGGCCGGAGCTCAGGTAGTCGTTGATTTCACTACCCCAGATGTCGTGATGGGCAACCTTGAATTTCTTGTAAAGAACGGAATTCACGCAGTTGTTGGAACTACCGGGTTCTCTGAAGATCGCATTTCTCAGCTCAATACATGGCTTGCTGCAAATCCAAAGGCTGGCATCCTAATTGCTCCTAACTTTGCAATTGGCGCCGTCTTAATGATGGAGTTTGCCGAAAAAGCTGCAAAGTTCTTCGAATCCGCCGAGATCATCGAACTGCATCACCCAAATAAAGTCGATGCACCTTCAGGAACAGCGGCACGTACTGCAGCGCTTATTTCAGATGCACGTAAGCGCGCTGGACTTTCTGCAATGCCTGATGCGACGACATCATCTTTAGATGGCGCACGTGGTGCGCTCGTTGGTGATGTTCCGGTTCACTCAGTCCGCCTGCGCGGATTGATTGCGCATCAAGAAGTTCTCTTTGGCGGCCTAGGTGAGACTCTCACGATTCGCCATGACTCTTTAGACCGCGCTGGATTTATGCCAGGTGTCTTGCTCGGAGTTCGTCAAATTTCATCACATCCAGGGCTCACTGTGGGCCTTGAGAAGTTTATGTAGGAGGAAAAATGTCATCACATCCAGAGATCACAATGTACGGAGCTGATTGGTGTGGAGATTGCCGCCGTTCAAAGCGTCTTCTTGAAGAGCTCGATGTTCAGATTACACATATCGATGTTGAAAAAGATGAGTCAGCGGCAGTCAAAGTTATTGAAATCAATGGGGGAGCGCAGTCAATTCCCGTCATCGTTTTCCCAGATGGAACCCACCTGACCGAACCTTCTGATAGTGACCTTAAGGCAAAGCTTGTATCCCTCGGAGTTATTTCAGCCTAAATGAAAGACCAGCGCACTCGCTGCAGCTGATCCAATCACAACAACTGGAAATGGCGCCTTGAGCGCTAGTGCGAGTACGGCTACCGCCATACCGACAAGACGTTGATCTACAACCAATTTGCTCTTCTCGGCAAAAGTTTGCACAGCAACTAAAGCACTCAAAAGCGCAATTGGAATCAAAGTATTGATTCGCAGGACACGAGGATTGCTCAAGTACTTCTCAGGAATACTATGGCCAAAGTACTTGAGACCAAATGCAATAGCGCTGGTTCCGATGACAGCAATCCACATCTGACTCATCGATTCGCCTTCCATCCGAAAGCAACTGCTAAGAGCGCGGTGCTGATGATTGGGATCCCGGCTGCAACG
>JBFYOW010000074.1:0-5407 GCA_041303595.1 Actinomycetes bacterium | reverse complement strand
CCAATATTAGGTAAGCCGAGGCAGTTTCCATATCCACCAACACCTGCAATAACACCGGGCAGTACACGTCGGGTATCTGGCGCATCTGCTGGACCAAAACGAAGTGGATCCATTACGGCAATTGGTCGAGCACCCATCGTCAAAATATCACGGACGATTCCACCAACACCGGTTGCTGCTCCTTGGTAGGGCTCAATATATGAAGGGTGATTATGTGATTCGATTTTAAAGGTAACTGCATAACCTTGTCCCACATCGACAACACCTGCATTCTCGCCAATACCTACGAGAAGCGCATCAGTCTTGACCGCCTTCTCTCCGAATTGCTTGAGGTGAATCTTTGAAGATTTATAAGAACAGTGTTCCGACCACATAACAGAGTACATAGCGAGCTCTGAAGAAGTTGGGCGACGTCCGAGAATCTCTTTAATGCTTGCGTATTCATCAGACTTAAGGCCAAGCTCTGCAAATGGTTGCGGGGTATCAGGATTTTCTTTCGCTATAGCAACAGTATCTAGCGCCATTTTTATTTATTCCCCCCAGAAACTAGAGCTTTCAAGACAGAGGTAAAGAATCCAAGCCCATCAACTCCAGGACCTGTCAAAGCATCTACTGCATGCTCTGGGTGTGGCATCAAACCCACAATGTTTCCTCGTTCATTCGAGATTCCAGCAATTAAATTACGTGAACCATTTGGATTTTCACCGACATAACGAGCGATGATGCGGCCTTCGCCTTCAAGCATCTTGAGCGTCTCATCATCACATTGGTAAGAGCCTTCGCCATTCTTAAGTGGAATAACAATCTCTTGCCCCTCTGTGAAGGAGTTAGTCCATGCGGTGTTGTTATTCTCAATTCGAATCTTCTGATCGGTGCAGAGAAAATGGAGGTGTTGATTGCGAGTAAGCGCACCTGGAATCAAGTGCGCCTCTGCTAAAACCTGAAAACCATTGCAGATTCCAAGGAGTGGCATACCGCCCTGAGCTGCAGCAATGAGTGACTCCATCACCGGGGAGAAGCGTGAAATAGCGCCACAGCGGAGGTAATCGCCGTATGAAAAGCCACCGGGAAGGATTACCGCATCGACGCTCTTGAGGTCTGCTTCATCATGCCAGAGTTCAATCGCCTCACCACCGGCATATCTAATTGCGCGAGCAGCATCTCGATCATCGAGGGTTCCCGGAAAGGTAACAACACCAATTTTCATATTTACTACTTCTCTACTCGAACGGTGAAGTTTTCAATAACTGGATTAGAGAGCAACATCTCGGCTGCTTTCTCGACCTCCGCTAGTTGTGTTGACGTTGGTTCGCCCTCAACTGATATTTCAAAGCGCTTGCCCTGACGGACATCAGTGGCAAAGGTGAAGCCAAGGCGTGGAAGCGCTGATGCAACCGCCTTGCCCTGTGGATCGAGAATCTCAGGTTTCAACATTACATCCACCACGATTGTTGCCATTTACTTGCTCCCCTTTGTTGTCGTTTAAAACTTGGTTCCGGTTATTCTTTCGAAAGCTTCTTCATATCGAGCTGCCGTCTTCTCGATAATTTCTTGCGGCAACTCTGGTGGTGGGGATTTTCTATCCCAGCCACTTGAGATCAACCAATCACGGAGAAATTGCTTATCAAATGATGGTTGCGATTTCCCTGGCGACCATCTATCGAGTTCCCAAAATCGAGATGAATCTGGAGTCAGCGCCTCATCACCCAAAGTGATTGAACCGTCAGAGTTGGTTCCGAACTCAAATTTTGTATCAGCCAAGATGATTCCTCGACCAAGCGCGTACTCAGCGGCAGTGTCATATAACTTTAAAGTTGTAGAACGAAGTTCATTAGCAGCCTCTGCTCCAACAATGTCTACAGCAGATTCAAAATCAATATTTAAATCGTGATCACCGACCTCTGCCTTCGTGGCAGGAGTAAAAATCGAAGCGGGAAGTTTTGATCCATCTAGCAACCCATCTGGAAGAGTATTTCCACAGACCGAGTGATTCTCTTTATACTCAACGAGACCGCTTCCCGTCAGATACCCGCGAGCGACGCATTCGATTTCATACATATCTAGCGGCTGCACGATGACCGCACGATCAATTACTGAATTTGGGACATCATCGGTGATGATGTGGTTTGGAACTATGTCGCCCAATAGTTCAAACCAGAAGAGCGATAACTGAGTCAAAATCGTGCCTTTATTGGGGATTTCTGAAGGTAATACCCAGTCGAAGGCGGAGACTCGATCGGATGCGACGAGGAGAATTTCGCCCTCATCATTGGAGTACAAATCGCGGACCTTGCCGGTACGGACATGTCTCCATCCATCAATCTTCGGCGCAACAGGTGCGCCCGCTGCTCCGAATCCACTCATCGAATAGAGCCCGGCTTATATGTGGCTGCGGCAGAGAACTTGTTAGTGATTGTTTCGATTCGTGCAATCACACGTGAAACTTGCTCTCGTGCATCTCCAGTGAAATCAATTGGGTTTCCAATCAGCGCATCTAGGGCTGCGCGATCAAATGGAATTCGAGCATCTGCGGCGAGGGCTTCCAGCAAATTATTTGTTTTGCCTTCACGCATACCAAGGGCGGCAGCAACTGCATGCTCCTTAATCGCCTCATGTGCCACTTCGCGACCAATTCCGGCCTTTACTGATGCCATCAATATTTTGGTTGTAGCAAGAAACGGGAGATAGCGATCAAGTTCTGCATCGATTACCGCGGGAAATGCACCAAACTCGTTGAGGACCGTAAGCATTGTTTCAAGCAATCCATCCATCGCGTAGAACGCATCGGCAATAGCGACTCGACGAACAACGCTGCAAGAGACATCGCCTTCGTTCCACTGGTTGCCGGCAAGTTCTGAGACCATCGATGCATAGCCACGCAAGATGACAGTAAGTCCATTTACTCGCTCGCAAGAACGGGTATTCATCTTGTGTGGCATGGCAGAAGAGCCAACTTGACCTTCCTTAAAGCCTTCAGTGACTAACTCTGCCCCTGCCATTAAGCGAATGGAAGTTGCGAGAGAGGATGGAGAAGCTGCGAGCTGAACCAGTGTTGTTACAACTTCATAATCAAGTGATCTTGGATAGACCTGACCAGTTGAGTCAAGAACTCGATCAAAACCAAGCTCTGCCGCGATAGATGCCTCTAATTTTTGATGAGTTGCCGAATCTCCGAGAAGATCGATTGAATCTTGCGCGGTACCCACGGGGCCTTTAATTCCACGCATGGGATATCGGTTTTGTAGGCTCACCAAGCGCTCGTATGCATAGAGTAACTCTTCTGCTGCGGAGGCAAAGCGCTTACCCAATGTTGTGATCTGCGCTGGCACATTGTGAGAACGTCCGGCAATGGGGCGGTCTGCGTAGAGCGCAGATTTCGCAGCAAGTTGAGCCAGAAGAGCAACAACCTTGTCGCGAACAATATTGAGTCCATCACGAATCTGAAGTGCTTCAATATTCTCGGTGAGATCGCGTGAAGTCATTCCAGCATGTATCGCCTCGTGACCGGCGAGAGCGTTGAACTCTTCAATCCGAGCCTTAACGTCGTGACGCGTAAGTTTCTCGCGAGCATCGATTGATGCTAAATCAACTTTATTGATGACCTTCTCGTAATCAGCGATAACTGATGCATCGATTGGGTGACCTAGTTGAGATTGAGCGCGAGCAACAGCAATCCACAACTGACGTTCAGCGATGATCTTCTGCTCTGGCGCAAAAACTTTGCGCATCTCATCAGATGCATAACGGTTAGCCAATACGCTCATTGGTTATTTCCCCTCACTAGCTTTGAGTGCGATATCAGAACGATAGAAAGATTTCTCTAACTTTATTGTAGAAATAGTTTGGTATGCCTGGTTACGTGCCTCTCCCAAGTTTTTGCCGATTCCAGTCACGGTAAGGACACGACCTCCACTCGAAAGTAGATGTCCGTTATTTGCGGAAGTCCCCGCATGATAGATAAGAGCGGCAGGGCTATCCGGAAGATTGATCTCAACGCCAATCTTTGGTGACTCTGGATAACCTTCTGATGCCAAAACTATTGTCACGGCGCTCTGATCGCGCCAATTGAGAACTGCGTCATCTAAATTATCTGTCGCTGCGTTGTAGAGAAGTGTTGCCAGTGGAGTTTCAAGACGCGGGATTAGTACCTGCGTCTCTGGGTCACCAAAGCGAGCATTAAATTCAATAACTTTTAAACCATTCTTAGTCAGCGCTAATCCCGCATATAACAAGCCTACGAAAGGGGTTCCGCGCGCTGCCATCTCTGCTATCACTGGCGCTAAGACTTTCTCATAAGTCTCTTCCACAATATTTTCTGGAGCCCATGGCAGCGGCGAATACGCACCCATGCCACCAGTGTTTGGCCCTTCATCCCCATCAAATGCTCGTTTGAAATCTTGAGCCGGTTCCATAGCCAATATATTGCGGCCATCTGAGATTCCAAAGAGCGAAATCTCTGGGCCGTCTAGAAATTCTTCGATAACAACTCGATCGCACTTAAGTGCATGTTCTAGCGCAACCGCACGATCGTTGGTTACGACAACACCTTTACCTGCAGCGAGTCCATCATCTTTAACAACATATGGAGCGCCAAATTCATCGAGTGCCTTCTCGATTTCAACCTGATTTGTACAAGTAAAACTATGAGCTGTTGGAACACCAGCATCGCGCATTACGCCTTTTGCAAAATCTTTTGAGCCTTCTAATTGCGCAGCGGCCTTCGAGGGACCAAAGACCGGTATGCCAACTGCACGAATAGCATCAGCTGCTCCATTTACCAGCGGGACTTCAGGGCCAATCACTACAAGATCAACACTGAGTGATTGTGCAAGTGATGCAAGGGCAGCGTTATCAGTGACTGCGACCGGGTGAATGGTCGCAAATTCTGCGATTCCAGGATTTCCTGGTGCTACATGGAGTTCAGTGCAAGCTGAATCTGCCTGCAGTCCTAGTGCAAGTGCGTGTTCACGACCGCCACTTCCGACTAGGAGGATTTTCATGACTTAGATGAAATCCTTTACGACGATGGTTTGGTCGCGCCCGGGACCTACGCCGATTGCGCTCATCGGAGCGCCGGAAATCTTTTCGAGGAAGGCAACATAATCCTGCGCATTCTTCGGAAGATCTGAGAGCTTGCGTGCACCAGAGATATCTTCTTTCCAGCCTGGAAGATATTCATAGATTGGCTTTGCATGGTGGAAATCTGATTGCGATGATGGAAGTTCTTCAACGCGCTTTCCATCAATCTCGTAAGCCACACATACTGGAATCTGCTCCCAGCCGGTTAAGACATCAAGCTTGGTAAGGAAGAAGTCAGTCAAACCATTGACGCGCACTGCGTAGCGAGCAATCGGTGCGTCATACCAACCACAACGACGTGCACGACCTGTTGTTACTCCGACCTCGC
>JBFYOW010000073.1:0-5466 GCA_041303595.1 Actinomycetes bacterium | reverse complement strand
CGAAAGGTTTGTGACATCTCAGCGTTCTTCTCTTGAACTGCCTAGCAGGGAAAGAGAGCCACTTCGGTCCGGGTAACTGGTCGGCGTAGTGAACGCGACGGGCCTAACAAATCGTTAAGCCATTAACCGAGCAGGTTTTAGTGCGCTGCACAAAACCTAAGAAGGAGCGTGCCGTCATGGCAGTTGTAACAATGCGCGAACTCCTCGACAGCGGAGTCCACTTCGGACACCAGACTCGTCGTTGGAATCCAAAGATGAAGCGTTTTATCTTCACAGAACGCAATGGCATCTACATCATCGATATCCAGCAGTCACTTGCTTTAATCGATCAGGCATATGCATTCACAAAGGATGTTGTTGCTAAGGGCGGACACATCTTGTTCGTCGGAACAAAGAAGCAGGCACACACACCTATCATCAACCAAGCAGCTCGCGTTGGCATGCCAACAGTTACAGAGCGCTGGTTGGGTGGAATGCTTACAAACTTCCCAACAGTTTTGAAGCGTATTCAGCGCCTCAAGGAGCTTGAAGCTCTCGAAGAGAAGAACGATCTTCTTCTTACAAAGAAGGAGCTCTTGATGCTCCGTCGTGAGCGCGAGAAGCTCTTCAAGAACCTAGACGGTATCCGTAACATGACAAAGCTTCCTTCAGCTATTTGGGTCGTTGACACAAAGAAGGAGCACCTCGCAATTCAAGAAGCGAAGAAGCTCGGTATCCCAGTTATCGCAATCCTCGATACAAACTGCGATCCAGATGAAGTTGATTACAAGATTCCAGGTAACGACGATGCGATTCGTTCAATCGAACTTCTCACACGTGTTATCACAGATGCAATTGCTGAAGGCATGAAGTCACGCTCTGCAGCAGTAGCACCAGCAGCAGCTGTCGAGACAGCAGCTGCAGCACTTGAAAACGAGATCCTTGCAGCAGCACCTGCAGCAGATGCAGCACCTGCAACAACACCGGAGGCGTAATTAAGAATGGCTAACTACACAGCAGATGATGTAAAGCGTCTACGCGAAGCAACTGCAGCGGGCATGCTCGACTGCAAGAAGGCTCTCGATGAGGCTGATGGTGATTACGACAAGGCTGTTGAAATCATCCGTGTTAAGGGACAAAAGGGTGTAACAAAGCGCGAAGGTCGTTTGACTTCAAACGGTCTCGTTGTTGCAAAGGTTTCAGGAGAGACAGGCGTCATGCTTGAGCTCAACTGTGAGACTGACTTCGTTGCAAAGGGCGAGCGTTTTATCGCACTTGGCGATGAGCTCGTAGCAACACTTCTTGAAGTTAAGACCGGTGATGTGGCTTCATTCCTTGCAGCTAAGACATCAGCAGGAAAGACTGTTCAGGAAGTTATCGACGAGGGCAATGCAATGCTCGGCGAGAAGATTGAGATCCGCAACGTTGCAGTTATCAACGGTCCAGTTGGTCTCTACCTCCACAAGACTTCACCAGATCTTCCACCACAGGTAGGCGTTCTCGTCTCACTTGCTAAGGAAGCTGCAGAAGTTGGCCGCGATGTTGCTCAGCACATTGCAGCATTTGCACCGAAGTTCGTTAATCGCGATGAGGTCCCAGCGGATCTGATTGAGAACGAGCGTCGCGTTGCAGAGGAAACAGCAAAGGCAGAAGGAAAGCCTGAAGCTGCTCTCTCAAAGATCGTTGAAGGACGCATCACTGGCTTTGTAAAGGAAGTTTCACTTCTTGAGCAGGCTTTCGCTAAGGATGCAAAGAAGACTGTTCAGCAGATTCTTGATGAAGCAGGAACTGCCGTTAAGGCATTCCACCGCTTCCGCGTTGGCCAGTAATACACTTAGTAAAATATTTCGTTAAGCGAAAAGGAGCACTCGATGCCAGGAACCAGAGGTTCATATCAGCGGGTGCTCCTTAAGCTTTCCGGAGAAGTTTTCGGTGGCGGCAAGGGCGTCGGTCTCGATCCCGATGTATTGGTTGATGTTGCAAAGCAGATCGCAGATGTTGTCCGCGGGGGAGTCCAGGTAGCCATCGTTGTTGGTGGCGGTAACTTCTTCCGAGGAGCAGAACTTTCAGAGCGCGGAATGCAGCGCGCACGAGCGGACTACATGGGAATGCTTGGAACAGTGATGAACTGTTTAGCACTACAAGATTTCCTCGAGCGCGAAGGTGTTGATACCCGCGTCCAGACCGCAATCACAATGGGTCAAGTTGCAGAGCCATACATTCCATTGCGCGCTATTCGCCACCTTGATAAAGGTCGCGTAGTTATCTTCGGTGCTGGCGCTGGAATGCCATTCTTCACAACAGATACTGTCGCCGCACAGCGTGCACTCGAGATTGGCGCAAATGCGCTCTTGCTCGCAAAATCTGGCGTTGATGGTGTCTATAACGCAGATCCTCGTAAGGATCCTTCAGCAATTAAATTTGATGAGATTTCATATGATGAAGTACTCCAGAAGTCACTTGCCGTTGCAGATGCTGCAGCATTTAGCCTCTGTCGCGAGAATAAGTTGCCTATCATCGTCTTCGACTTGATGGCACACGGAAATATTGGTCGCGCAGTTCGTGGCGAAAAGATTGGAACTCTCGTTAACTAACGAGAGTCACTTAAAGGTAAGAAGAGAGAAACAAATGGCAGATGTAGCAACCTCACTCAAAGAGGCAACAGAGAAGATGAACAAGGCTGTTGAAGTTGCAAAGGATGACTTCGGAGCAATCCGTACAGGTCGTGCGCACCCAGGTATGTTCAACAAGATTATGGTTGATTACTACGGTACATATACCGCTCTGTCACAGCTGGCCTCTATTCAGATTCCTGAGAACCGTCTTGCAATTGTCTCTCCTTTCGATAAGGGCGCAATGGCTTCAATCGAAAAGGCAATCCGTGACTCTGATCTCGGAGTTAATCCAGCATCAGATGGATCAATGATTCGTGTTGCACTTCCACAGCTAACTGAGGAGCGCCGCAAGGATTACATCAAGGTCGCTAAGACCAAGGCTGAAGATTCGAAGGTTTCAATGCGCAATATCCGTCGCGCTGCAAAAGAGGCGATGGAGAAGGCTGAAAAAGATGGCGATATCTCTAAGGATGACCTCTCGCGCGGCGAGAAGGAACTTGAAAAAATCACCGCAGACCACGTGGCAAAGATTGATGAGTTGCTAAAGCATAAGGAAGCGGAGCTTCTCGAGGTTTAAACCTCGCACCACGCTATGTCAGATTTACACGCCATCAATGATGCTATCAATAAGCGCGCTGGAAGAAAATTGCTTCCATCAATTGGCGTCTCGATTGCACTCTTTGCCATTGTTTGGTTCTCACTAGCTTACGAACGCGCCATCTTTGCGGCAATCGTTGCACTTGCCATGGTTCTCGGTGTTCGAGAGATGGTTGGTGCACTCAAGAAAGCTGATATCCATCTCTCGTTTCCAGCGCTTGTTGTTGCATCTATAGGAATGTCTTTTGCTGCCTGGTTTGGTGGCGTTAATGGGCTAGCAGTAGCCACTGCAATTTCACTGCCATGGCTTCTTGCGCTCTTACTCCCAAAGGGTCCAGAGCACTTTATCCGCAACGCATCTGCGTATGCGCTGACTCTGACCTACATCCCATTTCTTGCAGGATTCTTAATTCTTCTTGCTCGTCCACACAATGGGTTTGAAAGAATGATGACCTTTGTTGTTCTCATCGCCTGTAATGACACCTTTGCATACTTCACTGGTTTAGCGCTAGGCAAGCACACAATGGCGCCAAAGATTTCACCTAAGAAAACTTGGGAGGGCTTCGTAGGCTCTATTGTTTTCACCACCGTTGCCGGCGCTCTTGCATTTGAATACATACTCGATGCGCAGATGTGGATCGGCGCACTTGCTGGCCTCGCCGTCGTTATCTCTGGCACGGTAGGCGATTTAATCGAATCTGCAATCAAGCGAGATTTAGCAATTAAAGATATGGGTGACTTGTTGCCTGGCCACGGGGGAGTCCTCGACCGTATTGATTCAATTCTCTTTGCAGCTCCAACCCTGTGGCTTGCACTCGAAATTGTGCGTCGCGCACAGGATTCAGGACTGCTATGAGCCGCACCAATGAAGAACTTAAATTAATCTTTGACGAACCAGCTCAAAAGAAGAAGGCGCCAAAGCATCTTGCTGATTTCTCACCAGAGGAGCGAAAGAACTTTGCAAAAGAACTCGGCTTCCAGCCTTTTCGTGCGTCACAGGTAGCAACCCACTACTTCTCGCACCTCAACAATGACCCATCAACCTGGTCAGATATTCCAGCAGATCAACGCCAGGCAATTTCTGATGCGCTGACCCCAAAGTTGATGGAGCTCGTCACAACTCGCACAACAGATGGCGGCATGACTCGTAAAGATTTATGGAAGTTACATGACGGAACTCTCGTTGAATCCGTCTTGATGCGTTACTCAGATCGCGTAACAGTCTGCATCTCATCACAAGCGGGTTGCGGAATGAACTGCCCATTCTGTGCGACAGGACAGGGTGGATTGAAGCGCAATCTGACAGCTGCTGAAATTACAGATCAGATTGTTGCCGCTGCACGTGCATGCGCTAACGGTGAACTTCCAGGTGGTCCAACCCGACTTTCGAATATTGTCTTTATGGGAATGGGCGAACCACTCGCCAACTACAACGCAGTTGTTCGCACGCTTCATAACATTGTCGATGCCAATCCAGATGGACTCGGAATCTCGGCTCGCTCTGTCACTGTCTCTACGGTTGGACTAGTTAACGGCGTCGAGAAGTTGATGGAAGAGGGAATCAACTGCACTCTCGCAATTTCGCTCCACACTCCAGATGATGAGTTGCGTGACAGCCTTGTTCCTATCAATAACCGTTTTCCGGTTCGTGAGATTTTGGCTGCAGCAGATGCATATGAGACGAAGACGGGGCGTCGTTATTCAATTGAGTATGCACTCATCCGTGACATTAATGATCAGGCGTGGCGAGCAGACCTTCTAGGTCGCATGCTCAAGAACCGCGCTGCGCACGTTAATTTAATTCCACTCAACCCAACACCAGGATCAAAGTGGACTGCCTCTCGTCGTGAAGACGAGGCTGAATTCGTTCGCGTTCTCGAGTCTTATGGCGTTCCAGTCACCGTCCGCGATACTCGCGGCCGCGAGATTGACGGAGCTTGCGGCCAGTTAGCCGCATCTGAAACCGCTGCCCAGGCATAACTTTCTTTCTCTAGACTCCACGCCTAAAATCACCTCATGCTCAGCCAACGCCGGATTGCTCGAAGCCTGGCTGCACTATTGGCAATCACTCTCATGCAGGGGTTTTCTGGAATTCAGGCGCCTTCATCTTTCGCGGCAGCTGGCTCTGTAGGTCCGACTACCAACAGTGGAACCTGCGCATCTAACGTTGGCGAAACTACCTATGTCACCGCAACCTTTAATGCTGCAGGTTTCTGTCTCTTACAAATTTCAACAAGCACTTCATGGACCGTTCCAGCAGGAGTTAACTCGATTG
>JBFYOW010000072.1:0-5579 GCA_041303595.1 Actinomycetes bacterium | reverse complement strand
GATCTCGTCGCGGAAACCACGAGGTAATGATTCGTGGAACCTTCGCCAATATCCGCTTGAAGAATATGTTGCTCAATGGCGTTGAAGGCGGCTTTACTCGCAACTTCCTGAGCAATGGCGATCAGAGCACAATCTATGATGCCTCTGTTGCTTATCAAGCAGCAGGAATTCCACTCGTAATTCTTGCTGGCAAGGAGTACGGATCAGGATCATCCCGTGACTGGGCAGCTAAGGGCACAGCGTTACTCGGCGTTCGCGCAGTTATCGCTGAGAGCTTCGAGCGTATTCACCGCTCAAACCTGATCGGTATGGGCGTGCTGCCATTGCAATTCGTCGATGGCCAAAATGCACAATCACTTGGCTTGACGGGCGAAGAGACATTTACCTTCACCGGAATCACCGCCCTCAATGACGGTGGCATCCCGAAGGAGGTTCAGGTCACAGCGGGTGATAAGAAATTCACCGCCAAGGTGAGAATTGATACTCCAGGCGAGGCTGATTACTACCGCCACGGTGGAATCATGCAGTTCGTCCTACGTTCACTCCGCGGGTAACTTACACTTAGCCACATGCTCGAATCACTTAAAGGTCCTGAGGACCTCAAGGCGCTTAATGCTGCCCAACTTGCAGAGCTCTCTGCAGAGATTCGCGCTTTCCTCGTTGAGAAAGTTTCACGCACAGGTGGTCATCTAGGTCCTAATTTAGGTGTCGTCGAACTGACGCTCTCCATCCACCGTGTCTTTGATTCACCAAAAGATATCGTCCTCTTTGATACTGGGCACCAGTCGTATGTTCATAAGATCGTGACTGGTCGCGCAGATAAATTTGATGGGTTGCGCCAAAGAGGTGGAATTGCAGGATATCCAAATCGTCGCGAGTCTGACCACGATGTTATTGAGAATTCACACGCATCTACTGCGCTTTCTTGGGGAGACGGTATCTCTCGTGGCTTCTCAATCACTGGTCAGAGCGATCGCCATGTAGTCGTAGTAGTTGGTGATGGAGCGCTTACCGGCGGAATGTCCTGGGAGGCACTTAACAACATCGCCACCGCAGAGAGTCGAAATTTAGTCATCGTTGTCAACGATAACGAGCGCTCATACTCACCAACAATTGGTGGTTTGGCAGCGCATCTTTCAACACTTCGCTTAACTCAAGGATATGAACGCTTCCTTGATTGGGGTAAGGATGTTTTGCAGAAGACTCCAGTTGTAGGAGCGCCAATCTTCGAAACTCTTCATGGAGTAAAGAAGGGCATTAAAGATATTGTTGCACCGCAAGGTATGTTTGAAGATTTAGGTCTTAAGTATTTAGGTCCAATTGATGGCCACGATATTGCCGCGATGGATCGCGCATTGGAGCAAGCTAAGGAATTTGGCGAGCCTGTTCTAGTTCATGTCATCACCGAAAAGGGTCGTGGGTATAGCCCCGCAATTGCAGATGAGGCAGAGAAGTTCCATGCCGTTGGAATTGTTGATCCTGAGACAGGCTTGCCGGTCTCATCAAGTAAAACTTCATGGACAGATGTCTTCGCCGGAGAGTTAGTTGAAATCGGAAAGAAGCGCGAAGATATCGTTGCAATTACCGCTGCGATGCTTGGCCCAACTGGTCTCGATAAATTCCAGAAAGCATTCCCATCGCGCACCATCGATGTCGGTATCGCTGAACAACATGCAGTAACCAGCGCTGCTGGCCTTGCCTACACAGGACTCCATCCAGTGGTTGCTGTCTATTCAACCTTTCTTAATCGCGCCTTTGATCAGGTACTCCTTGATGTTGCGCTCCACGGTGCTGGCGTCACCTTCGTCCTTGATCGCGCAGGCGTAACAGGAGATGACGGACCTTCCCACCACGGAATTTGGGATATGGCTCTCACTGGAATCATCCCAACTATGGCTGTTGCTGCACCTCGCGATGGCGCTCGATTACGTCAAGCTTTGGGCGAAGCGGTCGACATTAATGATCGTCCCACAATGATTCGTTTCCCTAAGGGTGCAGTTCATAACGATATTCCGGCTTTTGAAAGCCGCGACGGGATTGATGTCCTTTACCGTGGTGAGAGCGCCGATGTTCTTTTGGTAAGTATCGGAGCGATGGCTCCAATTGCAGTAGAAGCCGCATCTCAGGCTTATCGCGAAGGCGTTGGAGTGACAGTCATTGATCCACGTTGGGTGAAGCCACTTCCAGCCTCGCTGGTAACGATGGCACGTAGATATAAGAGCGTTGTAGTCCTCGAAGATGGAATTCGCCATGGCGGAATTGCTTCATCGCTCTCAGAGCTCTTTAGAGATGCTCGTTTAGAGGTGCCAATCCATAGCATCGGCGTGCCACTTGAATTTATCGAGCACTCTAAGCGCTCTGAAATTCTAGAAGACCTCGGAATTACCGCTCAGCAGATTGCGCGAGAGATTGTGGAGTGGAGTTCTACTTCAGAACCGATGCAATTCCAGGAGCATGAAAACGCTGACCACCGACAGACTCGCTAATTCCTTCGCGATCTAGGTAAGGCAAGATTCCACCGAGCAACATCGGCCATCCAGCACCAAGCAACATACAGAGATCAATCTCGGCTGGTGTTGCTACAACGCCTTCATTGAGCATCATGCGCGCCTCTTCAGCTAGCGCTTTGAGTGCACGTTCGCGCACCTGCTCTGCAGTTGATGGAGTTGTTCCTTTATGGATTAGCGCAACCGCAGCTGGATTTGCACCGAAGGTTCCATCTTCATTCTTGATGTAGAAGCTCTTTACGCCTTCCTTAACCATCGCCTGCATCGTAGGGGAGATGCGGTAACGAGGTCCAAGATTTTCATGCAGAGTCTCAGCAACATGGAGGGCAACTCCTGGGCCGACCAATCCCAATAATTCAAATGGGCTCATTGGGAATCCGATGCTGCGCATCGCATTATCGGCAACAGTTGGATCGGTTCCTTCATCAACTGCATCAGTAATTTCACCCATGAAGCGAGTCAAGAGACGGTTAACTACAAAGCCAGGGGCATCCTTACAGATAATCATGGTCTTCTTGAGATTCTTTCCAACCTCAACCGCTGTCGCTGTAGTTGCATCATCGGTCTTGCTTGTGCGAGCAACTTCTAGCAACGGCATGATCGCAACTGGATTGAAGAAGTGGAATCCAACAACTCGTTCTGGATTCTTCATTCCCTCGCTCATACGTTCTACCGAGAGTGAAGAGGTATTAGTCGCCAATACGCACTCTGGAGAGACGATACCTTCCAGCGTCTTGAAGAGCTCTTGCTTTAATGAGAGCTCTTCAAAAATTGCTTCAATAATGAAATCGCATCCTGCATAAACGCTCTTATCGGCAGAGCCGGTAACGAGAGCAGCTAAACGTTGAGCGCTCTCAGGGCTCATCCGCTTCTTCTCTACCAACTTAGTGAGCTCGGCATGCACCCATGCCACACCCTTGTCGGCACGTGCCTGATCGATATCAGTCATAACAACTGGGCATTTGAGGTTACGAACCAAGAGCAGCGCAAGTTGTGAAGCCATTAAGCCAGCACCGACAACGCCTACCTTTGAAACTTTTCGAGCAAGGTTTGCCTTTGGGGCACCTTCAACTTTCTTGCGCTTCTTCTGAATCATATTAAATGCATAGAGAGAAGCACGGAGCTCATCGGACATGACCAAGTCAGCGAGAACCTGATCTTCCGCATCAAAACCTTCGCCGTTGCTACATGTACGGGCTGCGGCGATTAGTTCAAGCGCCTTACGAGGTGCAGCGGTATCTGCTCCGCCAAACTTCTTCAGTGCGGCGGCCTTTCCGGTTGCAAGAGCTGTATCCCAGGCCGGATCGTTGCTGTAATCCTTGCGTTCGATTGTGGTGGCACCAGATAAGACTGATGCAGCGAAAGCAACAGACTTTTCTAAGAAGTCTGCTGGCTCAAAGACAGCATCGACTACGCCAAGTGCGAGAGCATCTTTAGCCTTCATCATTGTGTTTGTGTTGAGCGCGTTGAGAATGATTACCTGGACTGCGCGTTCTGGTCCAATTAACTTAGGAAGGAGCGTTGCGCCACCCCAACCTGGTACGAGACCAAGGAATACTTCAGGAAGAGCAGTGAATGCAGTCGATGCAAGCGTGCGGTACTTGCTGTGAAGACCAATTTCAAGTCCACCACCAAGTGCCAGGCCATTGATAAACGAGAAAGTTGGAAGATCAATTTCTCCTAGGCGACGAAAGACATCATGTCCCAACTTTCCAATAGCCAGTGCTTGGTCGCGTTCGGTGAGAAATGACATGGCAGAGAGATCTGCTCCAGCGGCAAAGATAAATGGCTTGCCAGTGATGGCAATAGCTGCTGGCTTATGTGAAATAGCTTCAGTGATAGCTACATCAAGTGATGCCACTGATTGCGGACCGAGAGTGTTTGGACGAGTATGGTCGAGTCCGTTATCAAGAGTGATGAGCGCCAATACTCCCTTGTAACCAAATGGAGTCAGGTCAACATCACGTACCTTTGCAAGTGTAATTACTTCCTCTGGAGCACCTTCAGGCAGTGTCAATGGCGTTGTCATTTACTTATTTCCTCCAGTGAAGTGTGGATTTTCCCAAATTACGGTGCCGCCCATGCCGAGTCCAATACACATTGTTGTAATGCCGTAACGAACTTCTGGGTGTGCTTCGAATGTTCTTGCAAGGTTGATCATTAAGCGGACTCCTGATGAAGCGAGGGGATGGCCAACAGCAATAGCACCGCCGTAAGGATTTACGCGAGGATCATCATCAGAAATTCCGAAGTGCTCGAGAAAAGCGATGACTTGAACTGCAAAGGCTTCATTAATCTCAAAGGCGCCGATATCTTCGATTGAGAGACCAGCTTTTGATAGCGCTTTTATTGTGGAAGGAACAGGGCCATATCCCATAACTTCTGGTTCTACCCCGGCAAATGCGAATGTCACCATCTTTGCTTTGATAGGAAGTCCAAGTTCTTTTGCTTTATCTTCACTTGCAAGAAGAGCAATCGTTGCACCGTCATTGATACCTGATGCATTTCCGGCGGTGACGCGACCACCTGGTCTAAATGGAGTTTTGAGCCCTGCTAGTCCATCCATTGTTGTGGTGGGGCGTGGTCCTTCATCTGCAGAGACGATAGTCCATCCAAGTTCTTCAGAGCGAGCAGCAGTTGGGATGAGATCTCGCTGAATAAGACCTTGCTCGTAAGCTTTTGCCGTTTTCATCTGTGAGTTGTACGCGTAACGATCGGCACGCTCTTTCGTGATTGTTGGAAAACGATCATGAAGACGCTCAGCGGTTGCACCCATTGACATCGCATCGGGATCAACAATCTTCTCAGCAAGATAACGAGGATTTGGATCCATGAGTTCACCCATTGGATGGTTACCCATATGTTCAACACCGCCAGCGAGAGCTAAATCAATTGCGCCCATCGAAATTTGACCGGCGATAGTTGTCGTCGCAGTCAACGCGCCAGCGCACCAACGATCGATTGAATAACCTGGAACAGTATTAGGTAGGCCAGCAAGAAGTGATGCGCTGCGACCAATATTCATACCTTGATCACCTGTTTGGGTGGCAGCTGCGATAGCTACATCATCAA
>JBFYOW010000071.1:0-5629 GCA_041303595.1 Actinomycetes bacterium | reverse complement strand
AAGTTATTGGCCGAGATGGGCGAGCTTCAAGAGCAGCTCGACCACCGCAATGCTTGGGAGATTGACTCACAACTCGAGCAGGCGATGGATGCACTTCGCTGTCCACCACCTGATGCTGATGTAAAAGTTCTCTCTGGTGGAGAAAAGCGTCGCGTCGCTTTATGTAAGTTGCTCCTTGAAGCTCCAGATCTTCTGCTTCTCGATGAGCCTACAAACCACCTCGATGCAGAATCTGTTCTCTGGCTCGAGCAACACCTCAGCAAATATCCAGGCACAGTTGTAGCGATTACTCACGATAGATACTTCTTGGACAACGTTGCAGAGTGGATTCTTGAACTCGACCGCGGCCGCGCATATCCATACGAAGGAAATTACTCAACTTATCTGGAGACAAAGGCTGCGCGCCTTAAAGTTGAGGGACAGAAAGATGCCAAGCGCGCCAAGCGTCTATCTGAAGAACTCGATTGGGTTCGTCAGAATGCAAAGGGTCGTCAAGCTAAATCAAAGGCACGTCTTGCACGCTACGAAGAGATGGCGGCAGAAGCAGACAAGATGCGTAAGTTGGACTTCGAAGAGATTCAAATTCCACCTGGTCCACGTCTTGGAAATGTTGTTGTAGAAGTTGAGAACTTGGTAAAGGGCTTCGGCGATCGCGTATTGATTGATGATCTCTCATTTACCTTGCCACGTAACGGAATTGTTGGAGTAATTGGACCTAACGGTGCAGGTAAAACAACGCTCTTTAAGACAATCCTTGGCCTTGAAGAACCAGATTCTGGAACGGTCAAGATTGGTGAGACAGTAAAGATCTCTTATGTAGATCAGTCTCGTGGTGGAATCGATCCTAAGAAATCTCTCTTTGAGGTTGTATCCGACGGCTTAGATTTTATGAAGGTCGGACAAGTTGAAATGCCATCGCGTGCATATGTTGCGGCATTCGGCTTCAAAGGTCCAGATCAACAGAAGCCAGCCGGAGTTCTATCCGGTGGCGAGAGAAACCGTCTTAACCTTGCACTCACACTCAAGCAAGGTGGAAATCTACTTCTCCTCGATGAGCCAACAAACGACCTCGATGTTGAAACTCTCGGATCACTTGAAAATGCTCTCCTTGAATTCCCAGGTTGCGCGGTTGTGATCTCCCACGATCGTTGGTTCCTTGACCGCGTTGCAACACATATCTTGGCTTACGAAGGTGATTCAAAGTGGTTCTGGTTTGAAGGAAACTTTGAATCCTATGAAGAGAACAAGATTGCTCGTCTAGGAGCAGATGCTGCGCGTCCACACCGCGCCACCTATCGAAAGCTCACTCGATAATGATTTATACAGATAAGCAATTTGTCCGCTGGGATGACATCGATGCTTTTGGGCACGTCAACAATGCCAAGTATCTGACCTATATCCAAGAGGCCCGTTTCCAATGGTCCTTCTATCAATATGCTTCAAAGAATGAGAAGCCGACTCTTGTAGAGATGGTCGTAGCAAAGGCAGAAGTCGATTACCTAGTTCCGATTTATGAAGGTGGCCGTTTCTACGATGTAAACCTCTGGGTTGAATCTGTTGGAAATTCATCATTCGTTATGGGTTATGAAGTCGTTGGAGATAACGGGGTAGTTCACGCAAAGGTTAAGACCGTTCAAGTTGCCGTCTCTATGGAGACAAAGAAGTCCCGTCCGCTGACTGACACAGAACGTGAATTTCTTAATCAGTATTTAAAGGTTTAATTGATGGCGGAGCGCGATACAACCAACTACTACGAGGTATTTGGGGGAGAGGCGTTCTTCTCTGATTTAGTTTCACAGTTCTATGCCCATGTTGCTACCAATCCCATTTTGCGACCAATGTATCCAGAATCAGATATGAAGGGTGCGGCAAAGCGCCTTCAGATGTTCCTAGAGCAGTACTGGGGTGGTCCAACGACATATCAAGAAGAACGTGGGCATCCTCGTTTGCGAATGCGCCATGCAGGTTTTCACATCAACCAAGAGGCTCGAGATGCATGGGTAGGTTGCATGAAATTAGCTGTTGATGGAACGGATCTCGATGGTGAATCGAAAGAGAAGTTGTGGCGATACCTAGAGGGAGCAGCAAACCACCTTGTAAATCAGATGGATTAGTTTTTGGATTTATTTCCAACTACGAGAATTTCACCATTTCGCAGAAACCAGAGAACGCCTTTTTTGTCGCGAATCTGAGTAATTCTTAGGCCAACTCTCTCGACCTTGCCTTCAATCTCTTCGATATGAATCTCATCTCCGACACCATATTGATCTTCAACCAACATAAAGATTCCTGATAAAACATCGCGAACTATTGTCTGAGCACCTAAGCCGAGGGCGACACCAATAACACCGGCTGATGCAATTACTGGACCCAGGTTAAATCCGAACTCTCCAAGAATCATTCCAAGTGCAATGATCCAGATCGCTGCATTAAATGCAGATGTGAAAACGGTACCTATTGTTCGGGCTCGCTCTGCCTGACGTTTAGCGGTTCCTGGCCCCGGTCTTAAATCAGTAGAGGCCAACTTCCCGATGCCACGGTCTATTGCGCGATTGCCGATGACCTGACCGATAAGGGCGACGATGAAGATAGCGACGATGCGAAAAGGGGCACCGTTAAACCAATCCCAAATTGCCTGCGTACGCTCGTTCATATGCCATAAGGGTAGTGAAATCTTTATGAAAACTTCACCGCGAAATACCCCTGCGAAGGTGAGTTTTGAGGCAATATAACCCAATCAGCGCGAGCCACGTGCTGGAACTGAGGTAGAGATGAACCGCACGCTAGTTCTCAACGCCACCTACGAGCCGTTGGGTGTTGTCACTGATCGCCGTGCGCTCATTCTCGTCCTAAATAATCGCGCAACAATGGTTGAGCCTTCAGGAAGCGTTCTTCGTTTTGCAACAGGAGAACTAGAACTCCCATCAGTTGTACGTCTCAATAAATTTGTAAAGATTCCATATCGTCACACTGTTCCACTTTCTCGACGAGCAATTTTTGCCCGTGATGGTGGTCGTTGCGTTTACTGCTCGGCTCCGGCAGCTTCGATAGATCACGTCATCCCACGTTCTCGTGGTGGTGGTCACAATTGGGAGAATGTCGTAAGTGCATGTCATAAGTGCAACCACTTAAAGGCAGATAAGCCACTGAAGGAACTTGGTTGGAGATTGCGGACACTTCCACGTGAACCCGCTGGTGCTGCATGGAGAATTCTAGGAACCGGCAGAACAGAGAGTCGTTGGTTGCCATACCTAGAACCATTTGGCGCCTCTGCAGCAACTGCATAGAATATTCCCATGATAAGAATTCTTGCAGCGATCAATCAAGAGCCAGGTGCAATGCCAGGTGAAGGCCTTACTGCAGTAGAAACCTTTAACTACTTCGTTGCAGCACCGGTTGGAATGTTTGTCGTAATCTCACTAATCGTGTGGGCGCTTACTGGTGAAAAGAAATCAAAGAGCCAGAAGAGTAATTCTTCCGTTACCTCAATCGATTAAGAACTCTTAATTCTCGGCAGCTCGAGCCTTAAGCGCGCGAGTCATTGCATCTCTGCCCTCAAGAATTGTGCGTCGAAGTGCATGTGAAGCATCTTTGCCTGTCACATCAAGCCAGTGCTGTGCTTTCTGAACAGTTTCTTCACTGATAACCCACGATGGGAAGAGAAGGGTCGCAGTTGTTTCTGCGATCTCAAAGCCCTTTGTCTCCCACACCTTAAGAAGAACATCAAAGTATTGATCGACAAAGCCAGTGAGAATTTCAGTGTGGAGCGGGTCATTAAATCCACGGCACTTATAGGAGTGAATTGTGTTTGAAAGATCATCGACGGTAACCGAATTAAAGGCGGCCTTCTTCGCATCCGCTGTTGGAATCGCTGCATACGCCATAGCGCCATACTGCTTTCCGTGAGCCGTCTTATCGTTCTCGGTTTCGCGATCGATATCTGCGGGGCCAAATATGCCGCGCTTTACACCGCTAATGAAAATTGACCAGCGAAGTTCTGCATCGATGACAAGACCGCTGATTGAGCCATCGAGAATCGACTTGATACGAGCAAATTGGTCTGGGGTAACTGCAACATTTGCGAATGACTTTGCAAATTGAAGTTGGTGATCGCTTCCTGGTTTCGCACCATCAAGCATTACTTCAACAGCTGCGGCAACTTGGCCACGGAGGCTTTCGCGATGCGCATCTGCTGCATATGCGAAGATAGCGGTATCAATCTGCATCAAAGTTGCTGAAACGATTGATATATCTGACTCTGACTTAAGGGCATTAAGAGCGATAGAGATATATGAACTTGCCGAGAGTTCGCCATCTCGGCATGAGTCCCAGAGGGATGCCCAAATGACGCCGCGCGCAAGTGAATCATCGAGAGTTCCCAAGTGGCTCTTCATTGTCGCAATGGAGCGGTCATCGAAGCGTAATTTCGCATATGTCTGATCTTTGTCATTGATCAGAACCAAGTCTGCAACCTTTTCCCCAGCAAGTGCGCTTACCTCGGTTAGAGCGCCAGCGACATCAAGTTCAACGCTCTTGCGACGAGTCAGTGCACCATCTTTAATATCAAAGAGACCAACATGAAGTCGATGTGGGCGAAGCTCCTTTGAACCAACAGGCATTGTTGGGGCTTCTTGAGCAATCGAAAGCTTCTTATATGAGTCACCGTCGAGTTCAATTACAGGACGCAAAGTATTTACACCTGCTGTGCGAAGCCATGTAGAAACCCAAGGCGTTAGATCGCGACCGCTCGCCGCCTCTAGCTCAACAATCAGATCCTTCAGAGTCGTATTTCCAAAGGCGTGCTTTGAGAAGTAGAGACGAAGGCCCTTGATGAAGTTATCGCGACCAACGTGGGCTACTAGTTGCTGCAGTACCGATGCACCCTTTGCGTAGGAGATTCCATCGAAATTTGTGCGAACCGCATCGAGATCTTCCATCTCAGTTGCAATTGGGTGAGTGGTTGAAAGTTGATCTACGCGATATGCCCAGTTCTTGCGAAGAGAATTGAACTCGGTCCACGCTTCTGAGTACTTAGTTGATTCGCTGACAGATTGGTATGAAGCCCATTCTGCGAATGACTCGTTGAGCCATAGGTCATCCCACCACTTCATTGTTACCAAGTCGCCGAACCACATATGTGCCATCTCGTGATGAATCGTTGTGGCACGACTTACATAGTTTCGTTCAGTGACCTTTGAGCGGAAAATGAGAACATCTTCATGGAAAGTTACGCAGCCAACGTTCTCCATTGCGCCCCAGTTATATTCAGCGACAGCAATCTGGTCGTACTTGCCAAATGGGTATGCGAGACCAAATGTCTTTTCGAAATAAGCAAAACCTTGCTTGGTAACTTCAAAGATATTTTCAGCATCGACATGCTTGAAGAAAGATTTACGAGCATAGATGCCCAGCGGGATTGTCTTCTCGCCCTTATATTCATCAAAGACTGATGTATATGGACCTGCCACGATTGCTGTGACATAGGTTGAGATAACTTGGGATTGAGCAAATTGGATGAACTTCTTATCACCATCGAGTTCTTTTGTAGATTCAACTGAGTAGTTAGAGATAACTTCCCAGTGCTTTGGTGTAATTGTGCTGATGGTAAATGTTGCCTTCTGATCAGGTT
>JBFYOW010000070.1:0-5745 GCA_041303595.1 Actinomycetes bacterium | reverse complement strand
GGACGGCCGGTCAGCGAAGCGATTGAGAGCGCGGCGCCACCACGGGCATCGCCATCAAGCTTTGTAAGAACTACGCCATCAAAACCAACGCCGTCACGGAAAGCCTCGGCGGTGCGTACGGCATCTTGACCAATCATCGCATCGACAACAAAGAGGATTTCATCTGGATTAATTGCATCGCGGATTGCAGATGCTTCAGCCATCAGATCCGAATCAACGCCAAGTCGCCCTGCAGTATCGACAATGACCATGTTATGTAACTTTTGTTTCGCGAAAGCAACGCCATCACGAGCGACTTGAACTGGATTGCCAACGCCGTTGCCAGGTTCTGGCGCAAAGACCGGCACTCCAACGCTCTCTCCTACAACTTGAAGTTGGTTAACCGCATTAGGGCGTTGTAAATCAGATGCAACCAAGATTGGAGTATCGCCTTGGTCTTTATAGAACTTAGCAAGTTTGGCGGCGAGAGTTGTCTTTCCAGCACCCTGAAGTCCTGCCAACATAATGACGGTTGGTGGGTTCTTTGCAAAGCGAACTCTTCTTGCTCCACCACCAAGGATTTCAGTTAGCTCTTTATTGACGAGATCAAATATGGCTTGTGCCTGATTTACGCCAGATTGGAGCGTTGGTAGAAGTTCAAGAGCGCCAACCGTTATCTTCTCAATAAACTGATCGACGACGGGAAGGGCAACATCTGCCTCAAGGAGTGCCTGACGGATCTCAGCAGCAGTATTTTCGATATCGCCGCTGGAGAGTTTTCCGCGATTGCGCAGTGAAGCAAAGGCACCTGAGATTTTTGAGGAGAGCGCATCAAACATAGTGGCGCAAGACTACTTGAGAGAGGCCTCAATTCGCGAAGCGACCTCAATCGCCCGCTCAGTCGCAAGGGCTCCCCCGCCAATCTCAGTAACGTACAAAGTATCTATCGCCTCAGCGCCAAGAGTTGTCACAATTGCAGATTTAATATCGATATTGCATTTTCGAACCGTATCTCCAATAGAGAAAAGTAGGGCGGGGCGATCATGACTTCTCACCTCAATAATCGTCGCATCGGTAGCCGCATCGAGAAAAGTTTCAACAATAGGCGCTGGAAATGGAATTGTTGGCATCTGGATATATGCCTCAATGCGGTCCTGGATTCGCTGAGCTAACTTCTCTTCACCAGCAAGGCCTTTCACAAGCTCTCGGTGTAGCTCTTCACGAGTGAGAACTGGTGCATTTGGATCTGGAAGAACTAACCACTCCATCACCGCCACACCATCAATAGTTTTTGTACGAGCAGATCGGACATCAAGGCGAAGGACGTTGAGGACTCCGGAAACGATGGAAAGGAGTCCGGTCTTATCGGGAGAAATAATCTCAACTGCGTAGACATTTCCTCGATCTTCAATTGTGACATCTAGCGTTCCCAAAGCCGCCCGAGAGAGCTGGTCCTCACGTAATTCTGGTTGCTGCATCACCGTGTTGTCGGTAAGAGCCAATTTACTCTTTCGCACTAGTTCATTGACAAGTGAGGCTTTCCAATCACTCCACGCTGCGCGGCCGGTCGCCTCTCCATCAGCAATGCTGAGTGCATGCAGTAGTTCGAGAGTACCGACATCGCTGATGCTCTCAATTACGCTAGATATTGTTGCTGGATCATCTAGATCACGCCTGGTTGCTGTCGCTGAGAGAAGCAGATGATGACGGATCAATTTTTGAATCGTAACGATATCCCGCTCATTAAAACCTATCCGTGCCGCAAGGGGAGCTATCAGGATTTCACCGCGCAGAGAGTGATCCTCTTCCGTGCCTTTACCAATGTCATGGAAGAGGGCGGTGAAGAGAAGTAAATCCGGGCGGTGCACTTCACGTGTGAGAGCTGCTGCAGAAACTGCTGTTTCGACCATATGTCGATCGACAGTGTGACGATGCAACACATTGCGTTGAGGAAGCGAACGGACTCCTCTCCACTCAGGAATCCAATGAAAGAGAATCTCTTCTTGATCTAGCGCTTCAAAAATTTCAACCATGGCAGGTCCTGCACCAATGAGAGCGATCAGATGTTCACGAGCCTCGCGTGGCCATGGGTTTGTCAGTGCTCCTCGTCCTGTATCAAGTGCGTCGGCATAGATACGAAGTGAATCAAAAGAGAGTCTTAGACCTAATTGCGCTGCTGTCGCCGCTGCTCTCAACCCAATCACCGGATCGCTATCGATATCAAAATTGTTATCAATAACCACTTCTCTATTCGCAATTGATATTCCGGGAGAAATACTGGTCGATCTCACTCGCTTAAGAAAGCGACCCAAGCCATCTTTCCCTTTATGTTGGTATTGGTACCAAGTCATTTGCATCAAATAATCCACTGCACGGGCAGATTGCGCCACGTCACTCATCAACGCATCGGCATCTGAATACTTCAAGAGCTCGGCGACTTTATCCTGTTCGGTAAAGAGCAAACGATCTTTATCGCGCCCACTTGCGATATGGAGAGCTTCTCTCACTGTTGATAGGAGTGACTCCGCTTGGCTTACTCGCTCCATCGGCAAAACTAGAGCGCCAGAAGAGTGAATTGCTCGCAGCGCAGTAATATCCCTGAGTCCTCCGCGAGATTCCTTTAAATCAGGTTCGAGTAAATATGCAAGCTCACCGTTGCGCTGGTAACGCTCTTCGAGTGATTCCCGGAGCAGAGGAAGGTAATGGCTAGAACGATCGCGCCAAAGAGATAGTGCCATTGATTGAACATCTGCAACCAAATCTGGATTACCGCAGATAAGTCGAATATCAAGGAGCCCCATGGCGACTTTGAGGTCTTCGTAAAGAGCCGTACGCACCTCAGACCGCGTGCGTACTGAGTGATCAATCTTTATCTTCTTATCCCATAGAGGATAGAGGATCGCATTTACTATCTCAGAGAGTTCTACTGGCGAATAAGAACCGGTGTGAATAATGACGATATCTAAATCTGAGCCGGGAGATAGTTCGCCGCGGCCGAAACTTCCGACCGCGGCGATTGCTACCTCTTGCGAATCTGCGCCACTTGCTTGAAAGAGTTCCGAGAGAAGGAGATCGCTCTCGTTAGAGCGCAATCTCCTCTCTCGTGTTCCCATGGCTAGATTCTATTGTGAATACAGAAACTAGTCTGAAACTAGATTGCGTCCGTGCCGCGTTCACCCGTGCGAACGCGTACTACCTGATCTACTGGAGTTGTCCAAACTTTTCCATCTCCGATAGAACCGGTTCCGGCTGCCTTAACAATGACATCGACGATAGCTGCAGCATCTGCATCATCGACGAGCACTTCAAGGCGAACCTTCGGAACAAGATCAACTGTGTATTCAGCGCCACGGTAAACCTCTGTATGTCCCTTCTGACGACCGAACCCGCTCGCCTCAGAAACTGTCATACCGGTGATGCCTGCAGCCTGCAACGCATCCTTTACTTCATCTAACTTAAATGGCTTGAGAATTGCTGTTATGAGTTTCATAGGTTTGCGCCTCCTCGTGATGAGCTTGCATATTCGTATGCTGATTCAGCATGTTCCTTAAGATCGATACCTTCAATTTCAGCATCCTTTGTGATTCTGAAACCGATTGTTTTCTCAATTGCGTAACCGATTATCAGCGTTGCAATAAATGAATAACCCGCTACAAGTGCCACTCCAAGTGCTTGCTTACCTAGGAGCGCTGTTCCGCCACCATAGAAGAGTCCATCAAGACCAATGCTGTTAACGACACTGGTACCGAAGAAGCCAATTGCAAGTGAGCCCCAGATTCCACCTACTAGGTGAACACCTACGACGTCGAGTGAATCATCGAAGCCAAACTTGTACTTCAAGCTAACTGCAAGTGCGCAGAGGATTCCGGCAATGAAACCGATTACAACTGCAGCCCATGGAGCGACGAAGGCACATGCAGGTGTAATTGCTACCAGGCCTGCTACCGCACCGGATGCTCCACCGAGAGATGTTGCGTGACCATTTCGGACCTTCTCAACCAACAACCAGCCAATAACTGCAGCGGCTGCAGCTACTTGAGTGTTAAGGAAAGCAAGGCCTGCAATTCCATTTGCACCAAGCGCAGAGCCTGCATTGAATCCGAACCAGCCGAACCACAAGAGTGCAGCACCGAGCATTACCAATGGCAAAGAGTGTGGACGCATTGGATCCTTACGCCATCCGATGCGCTTTCCAAGAACAATCGCCAGCGCAAGTCCTGCTGCACCTGCATTGATGTGAACTGCGGTTCCTCCTGCAAAGTCTTGTACACCCTTACCTGCAAGGTATCCAGTTCCAGTAACAACATCTCCAACTTTATTTCCAAAAGCGAAGACCCAGTGTGCGACTGGGAAGTAAACAACTGTCGACCAGATTGCTACGAATACTCCCCAAGATACAAACTTGGCACGATCTGCGATTGCACCTGAGATCAATGCTGGAGTGATAATTGCGAACATCAATTGGAATGCGGCGAATACCAACATTGGAATCGGATAGACGCCACCATTGTTGGTGAAATCATCGACCACTCCGCCGAGACCACTTAGAGAGAAATTGCCGTACCAAGCTGATTCAGCTTTGTAACCAAAGGCAAGTTCAAAGCCATAAATAACCCAGAGTATGCTGACGATTCCGATGGTCACCATCGACATCATCATCATATTGAGAACGCTCTTTGTGCGAACCATGCCGCCGTAGAAGAAGGCTAGACCTGGCGTCATCAAAAGAACGAGGGCGCTGCTAATTAGGATAAAGGCAGTGTCGCCACTGTTGAGAACTACATCTCCCATTTACAAACCTCACTTAAGTTTAATAAACCGATAGAACTCGCCGTTGAGATGGGAGTAAGGTCGCAAAAGTGGGTTACAAAGAAGCGCAAAACGGGTTAAGGGGGTGCAACAAAAAACCTGCAATTGTTTCGGGGATGTTAATCCCGCAAGAGGCCGTCGATATAGCCCTGGGCATCGAAGGGGGCAAAATCCTCAATCCCCTCACCGGTACCTATAAATTTAATCGGCAGATCAAGCTGGTCTTCAATCGCTAAAGCAACTCCCCCGCGTGCAGAACCATCGAGTTTGGTGACAATCAGGCCAGTTACGTCGACCGCTTCACTGAAGAGTTTCGCCTGAATCAATCCGTTTTGACCCGTTGTTCCATCGATGACAAGGAGAACCTCTGCCACTGGAACGGTCTTTTCAATTACACGTTTAATTTTGCCTAGCTCGGCCATTAAATCATTCTTAGTGTGGAGGCGACCAGCAGTATCAATGAGTACATAATCAAGTGCGAGTTCAGCTCCTCGCTTAGTTGTATCAAATGCAACTGCTGCAGGCTCGCCCTCATGTTTTCCGGTGATGACTTCAACTCCGACCCGAGCGCCCCAAGTAGCCAATTGATCAACTGCCGCTGCGCGGAAAGTATCGGCAGCCCCCAAAATCAAAGAATGAGAATTCTTCTGCAGGTAATGAGCAAGCTTTGCAACTGATGTTGTCTTGCCAACGCCATTAACGCCAACTACAAGAATCACTGCCGGATTGGCAGGTGAAGCTAAGTTGCGGTCCTTTTTTGAAAGGTGGGAGATGAGAATTTCACGGAGCGAGCCTTCGGCATCATCGCCTTTAATTTTTTTCGCCTCTGACAGTAATTTTTCAGTCAGTATTGGACCGAGATCTGCGGCTAGCAGCTCACTCGATAACTCATTCCAATCAAGGGAAGATGCTGTTGATTCACCTTTGATTTTTGCGACAAAACGTGAAAATAAACCC
>JBFYOW010000069.1:0-5825 GCA_041303595.1 Actinomycetes bacterium | reverse complement strand
TATCAATTCGATGCCCTCGATGATTACCCAGATTTCTGTATTCCAGCTGCGGAATCAGTAGCAAAGGATCCTGCCTCGCTTGGAATAGTCCTTGGTGGATCAGGAAATGGCGAACAAATTGCCGCCAATAAAGTTAAAGGAATTCGAGCAGCTCTTGTCTGGAGCATTGAGACGGCAAAACTCGCTCGCGAACATAACAATGCCAATGTGATTGCAGTCGGTCAGCGCCAACATAGTGCGCAAGAGGTGAAGAGCTTTATCGATACCTTTATTGCAACGCCTTATCCTGGCGATGAGCGCCACGCGCGCCGTATCGCAAAGATTGCTACTTACGAAAACTAGTTCTTTAAATACCTAAAGTCGTTGACTTGATGATCTTTTGTAATTCCTTGACCTTCAAAGCGCGTCACTGGTCGCCACTCGGGGCGTTCGACTTTTCCGCCAGAAAATAGATTGGAAGAAGCAAAAACCTCTTCAATCCATTCTGCATACGGAACCCAGTCAGTTGCGATATGGATAAAGCCGCCATCTTTGATCTTCGGCGCAATCAAAGCTAAGAAATCGGGGTTAACGATACGACGTTTATTGTGTCGCTTCTTCGGCCAAGGATCGGGGAAGAAGAGATGGATCCCATCTAGAGATTTATCAGGAATCATCTCGTGCAGAATTAAATGTGCATCGCCTTGAATTACTCGTAAATTCTTCAGCCCGTATTCATGGATGAGAGCGAATAACTTTCCTACCCCTGGGCGATGTACATCGACTGCAAGAAAACCGGTCTCTGGAAACGCTCGCCCAATCAGAGCGGTCGCCTCCCCCATGCCAAAGCCAATCTCTAATATCACCTGTTGCGAATTAGGGAAGAGCTCACGCAGATCCAGCATCTGAGTGCCTTGCTCAACGCCGTATGAATCCCAGTGCTTATCAAGGGCCAACTGCTGCGGACCGGTGATGCGCGTGCCGCGAATTCGATAGCTTCGGACTGTTGGCTCTTCCATGGCGTGAATCTTATGGTTCGATTAGGCTCTCTTCATCCACTCAAACCTTCCTACGGCTTGAGTCCATATATAAGGAGTACATCGTGCCAGGAGTAAATCTCACACGCGCAGAAGCCCAAGAGCGCTCGGCGCTCGTTAAGGTCCATTCATATGAGGTCGATCTCGATCTGACAGTCGGGGCTGAGAACTTCATCGTAAAGACTCGTGTGAAGTTTGATGGTCTCAAGCCTGGCGCAACAACATTTATTGATGCTGTCGGAAAGTCTGTTGTTAAGGCAGAGCTCAATGGCGAAGCATTCGACCCTAAATTTGATGGCGAATCAATCTTCCTGCCGCCATTGGCTGCAAGCAATGATCTTTATATTGAATTTGAAGGTATCTATTCAAGCTCTGGAGAAGGACTCCACCGTTTCGAAGATCCTGCCGATGGCGAGGTCTATCTCTATACCCAGCATGAAGTCGCAGATGCTCGCCGCACATATGTCTGCTTCGATCAACCAGACCTCAAGGCAACCTATGCAATCTCTGCCACAGTGCCAGGTCACTGGGAGGTAATCTCAAATAACCCAGTCGCATCAAAGAGCGATGTCGGTAGCAATAAGAAGTGGGTCTTCACAACAACTCCTCGCATCTCTAGCTATCTCACTGCACTCGTTGCAGGTCCTTACTTCAAGGTCGAGAGCGAATACAAGGGCGCAAAGGTTGTTCCAATGGGCCTCTACTGCCGCAAGTCTCTTGCTGAGCATATGGATGCAGATGAACTCTTTGATATCACTCGCCGCGGCTTTGCTGCATTTGAGAAAGATTTTGGTCTTGCCTATCCATTCGATAAGTACGACCAGATTGCAGTTGCAGAATTTAATGCTGGCGCGATGGAGAACGCAGGCTGCGTGACTTTCGCTGAGAACTACTTTGTATTCCGTTCAAAGGTAACTGATAAAGAGTACAACTGGCGCGCAAATGTCATCCTGCACGAGATGGCACATATGTGGTTCGGTGACCTTGTCACAATGACTTGGTGGGATGACCTATGGCTCAACGAGTCATTTGCTGAGTGGGCTTCGTATCACACACTCGCATACGCAACTCGTTTCACAAACTCATGGACAGTATTTAATGCAGAGCGAAAGAACTGGGCATACCGCCAAGATCAGCTCTCATCTACTCACCCAATTGCAGTAGATATGTATGACTTAGAAGCGGTAAAGACAAACTTCGATGGAATTACTTACGCAAAGGGAGCATCTGTTCTGCAGCAGCTTGTTGCATATGTTGGACTCGAGGCATTCGTTGCTGGCCTCAAGAAGTACTTTGAGAAGCATGCATGGGGCAATACAACTCTTAATGATCTCATCGTTGAACTCGAGGCAACTTCAGGTCGCGACCTCAAGCCTTGGATCGCGACATGGCTACAGACTTCAGGTGTAAATACCTGGCGTCCAGAGCTAGTAATCGATGGCGATAAGTACACATCAGTTGCAGTCAAGCAGGAGGCACCACTCGTGCCTGCTGGCTCAATCGAACTTCGCCCTCACCGCATGGCAGTTGGTCTCTATGACATTGCTGGCGGAAAGATTGTTCGCCGCAAGCGCATCGAACTCGATGTTGCAGGTGCAACAACTCTTGTTCCAGAACTTGCTGGCGAGAAGACAGCGGACCTCGTTGTTCTCAACGATGGCGATCTTTCATACGGAAAACTTCGCTTCGATGATCGCTCAATCGCAACCCTCAAGGGTCACCTTGGAGTCATCGAGGATTCGTTGACTCGCGCCCTTGCTTGGTCTGCGGTCTGGGATATGACACGCGATGGCGAACTCGCTGCAAGCGACTATGTACCTATGGTCCTTAACGCTCTTGCTCATGAGACCGATGTTGCTGTTGTTGCAACTCAAATGTTGCAGCTCGGCACAGCAGTCGAACTCTATGCTGCAGATGCTCATCGCGAAACTCTTCGCGCAACTCTTGCAGATGGCGTCGAGAAGTTACTTGATAACGCCGCTGCCGGAAGCGATATGCAACTTCAATATGTTCGCAGCTTTGCAAATTCTGCAAAGTCACCGGCACAGGTTTCAAAGGTGCGCGATATCCTTGACGGGAAGCTCGGTGGCGTAACTGTCGATGCAAACCTTCGCTGGACATTACTGAACTCACTCGTAGAGCGTGGCGCTGCAACTGTTGATGCAGTAGAAGCAGAGCTTGCTAACGATAAGAGCGCAGATGGCGAGAAGGCTGCGGCGTTCGGTCGCGCAGCAGGTCCAGATGCGGTAATCAAGGCTGCGGCATGGCACCTCGCTACCGCAACTGAGGTCTCAAACCACATCCAGATTCAAACAATCCAAGGATTTAACCGTCCCGGTCAGCGTCATCTGACGGCTGAATATGGCGATAAGTACTTCGACTTAATCCTCGATTACTACACATCTCACTCATATGAGATGGCGAGCAATATTGCACTTCTCGCTTTCCCCTCATATCAAGTATCAGATGCTGCCATGAAGAGAGTTGAAGGATGGCTAACAGGAGTGGGCAAGGATGCGCCTAACGGTCTTCGTCGCATTATCTCTGAACAGCGTGATGCACTTGCTCGCGCTCTAAAAGCGCAAGCAAAAGATGCATAACGAGTAAGAAGTCAAAACGCAAAAGCCCCGGTCATCTCGACCGGGGCTTTTGCGTTTAAGAATTAATTAAGCGATAAAGGTGATGACGCTATCGTCGCTATCGCCCTTAGTGATCTCTTTGCGCTTTTGCGCACGAGGTGCTGAAGCAATCCATGAGAGCCCGCTAATAATCAAAAACATCGCGGTTGGAATTGCGAAGAAGTAAGTAAATGTCTCAAGAAAGGTGAGGCCCTCACCTGGCTGAGCGTTTCCCTCTTGATTGACCATAGGAAGGTTGACGTTAGAAAGAAGTTGTGTGGCCTGAGATAACGACTTAATCATGGGGTTAAGTCTATCCTTACGACCATGAACGAGAGCACACAGCAAGTTGTTGATTGGTTCACAGGAGCGCCCTTGCGCGTCATCTCTGTCTTTCTCATCGCCCTCATCAGCCACTCCATCGGCAAGCGGGCTATCGACCGTGCAGTGAACAAATTAGCCTCTGCCGATATCAAGCCCGGCCCCGGCGTAGTGGCGCGTCAGGCAGAGCGCGCCCGAACAATCGGCACCGTTCTGACCTCAATTTTCACTGCATTTATCTGGGTTATCTCCGGCGGAATGATTATGGGCGAATTCGGATTCGATCTTGGCCCAGTAATTGCATCAGCTGGAATCATCGGTGTTGCAATTGGTCTTGGCGCACAGACGCTTGTAAAAGATTTTATCTCTGGCATATTCATGCTCGTTGAAGATCAATATGGCGTGGGTGACACGGTAAAGGTCGGAGAAGTCGAAGGAGCCGTTGAGAAAGTTGGCCTTCGTGTTACGACGGTCCGCGATGCGTCAGGAACTCTATGGTTCTTACGTAACGGCGAGATTCTCGTTGTTGGTAATAAATCTAAGAAGTAACCTGCGGCCTAATCTTCAAAAGAGTTGAGTAAATGCTCTGCCGCACCCTCTAAATAACGCCACAACTTCTCTTGCTGCTCGATCTCCATATCCATGCCTTCAACTGCTTCACGCATGCAGGTCAGCCACGCCTCTTTAGCTGCAGGACCAATCTTGAATCCAGCATGGCGCATGCGAAGTCGAGGATGTCCACGCTCTTCTGAATACGTTGTTGGGCCGCCCCAATATTGTTCTAAGAACATCTGTAAGCGACGAGCTGCTCCCGCCATATCGCGCTCTGGGTACATTGGGCGCAAGATTTCATTAGTTGCAACACGAGCATAGAACTGTGAGACGAGATCAGCGAAGAATGGTTCTCCCCCGAAGAGTTCGTAGTAATTAGTTGTATCGCGTACTGCCATCACTCGTTGCCTTTAGTCGCGCAGATACTTGTTAAGGAATACCTTTTCAGCATCTGTTATTGGGCGTGACTTCTTTGTCTCCATTGAGACAGCGACCTGGACGCTCTTAACCTTCGCGTGCACAACCCCTGTTGGTCCAACAACCTCATAACCCAATACAAATGAGCTATTGCCAATTGATTCAACCCAGAGATTTACATCGTAGAAGAGTCCACCATCGTAAATCGGAACGAGATAATCAATCTCGTTGCGGGCAACAACCATCTCCACAAGCGTTGGCTTATCGCCCTCATTTTGGATCTCATAGAAAGACCACTGGAAACGCGCTTCTTGGATATAGGTCAGATACTTCGCATTGTTGACGTGGCCAAATGCATCGATGTCATCCCAGCGGACAAATTGCTTATTGCTGTAAATCATTAGCGTGTGAGCTTTCGGTATGTCGCACGGTGTGGACGAGCAGCATCTGCACCAAGGCGAGCAATCTTGTTCTCTTCATAGGATTCGAAGTTTCCTTCAAACCAGAACCACTTTGAATCACCTTCGTAAGCCAAGATGTGGGTAGCAACGCGGTCCAAGAACCAACGATCGTGAGAGATCACAACTGCGCATCCAGGAAATTCTAGGAGTGCATTTTCAAGCGAGCCCAGTGTTTCCACATCAAGGTCGTTTGTTGGTTCGTCGAGGAGAAGTAAGTTGCCGCCTTGCTTCAAAGTTAGTGCGAGATTAAGTCGGTTGCGTTCACCACCTGATAGAACTCCTGCTGGCTTCTGTTGATCCGGACCCTTAAAGCCGAATGCGGCAACGTATGCACGCGAAGGCATTTCAACTTGGCCGACCTTGATGTAATCCAATCCATCTGAGACAACTTCCCAGAGTGACTTCTTTGGATCGATTCCACCACGTGACTGATCAACATA
>JBFYOW010000068.1:0-5924 GCA_041303595.1 Actinomycetes bacterium | reverse complement strand
TTTGCGAACTCGTCTTCCTTGCTCTGCCTCATGGCGAGTCCGCCGCAGTGATCGCACAACTTCCAGCGTCGACCAAGGTCGTCGACTTGGGTGCAGATTTTCGTTTAAAGTCAGAGAGCTCGTGGAATAAGTATTACGGGGGAGCGTATGCCGGTTCCTGGGTCTATGGAATTGCTGACCTTCCCGGCAAAAGCACGGAGATAGCTCAAGCGACCCGGGTTGCCAATCCTGGTTGCTATGCCACATCTATAGCACTTGGTTCAGCGCCAGCAGCTTCCTTTGCCGACTTATCTGATGTGGTGGTCGTTGCTGCCTCTGGCACAACTGGGGCTGGTAGATCTGCCAAGATCAACCTGATTGCGAGTGAAGTGAGTGGTTCTTTAACCTCATACAAATTCGGAGGTGTGCATCAACATACGCCAGAGATTGAAGAGACTCTCTCTGCCATAACGGGTCAAGGGGTGAAGGTTTCATTCACTCCGATTTTGGCTCCGATGCCACGAGGGATTCTTTCAACTATCACTGTCAAGATGACGAAAGATATTTCTCTCTCGGCAGTGAGAGAAATTTATTCAAATTTTTATCAAGATTCTCCATTCGTGCACTTACTGCCAGAAGGCCAAATGCCAAAAACCTCAGCTGTGCTTGGAAGCAATTTTGCACACATGCAAGTTGCAATTGACCAACATACAAAGCGTCTTGTCATCTCGGTGGCAATTGATAACTTGGGGAAAGGTGCGGCAGCGCAGGCGATTCACAATGCAAACCTCATCGCAGGTTTTGATGCCACTACTGGTTTGATGGGAAATGGTTTGGGTTCATGAGCAGTGAGCTTCCTAAAGGTTTTGTAGCTGCAGGAATGCACGCAGGGTTAAAGTCTTCTGGAAATTTTGATCTGACCCTGATTCAGAATCTTGGGCCTCGATTTGATGCAGCAGCTGTTTATACGACAAATAAGGTAGTTGCGGCACCAGTGATCTGGTCTCGAGAAGTGACGAAAGGCCAATTGGTTCGAGCAGCGATTCTGAACTCAGGAGGTGCCAATGCCTGCACCGGACCAGATGGATTCTTAGATACTCATCGCACGGCAGAGAAGGTCGGCGAACTTCTAGGAATATCTTCAGGAGAGGTAGTGGTCTGTTCTACTGGCCTGATTGGAGAACGCCTTCCGATGGAGAAGATTCTAGGCGGCACAGAAGAGCTCGCTAATAATCTCGCAACGGAATCTCTGGAAGATATCGCCCGTGCAATTATGACAACGGATACCGTTCCTAAGATTGCGCGCAATGAATTTAACGGTGTCCGTACAGTTGGAGTCGCTAAAGGGGCAGGAATGCTCGCGCCAACACTGGCGACAATGCTCTCGGTCATTTTGACCGATGGAATTCTTCCGGTAAACGCTCAAGAAATCTTCGCTAGGGTTGCAGATAGAACCTACAACCGAATCGATTCCGATGGGTGCATGTCGACCAATGACACTGTTCTCCTCATGAGTTCTGGTGCATCAATGGTCGAGTTTTCTGCAGAGGAAACTGAATCAATCTTGATGGAGGTCTGCCAATCTCTTTCAGAGCAACTTATTGAAGATGCTGAAGGATCAACTAAGACTGTCTCTATCACTGTAGAAGGTGCCAGTTCTGAGAGAGATGCCGTTGAGATAGCGCGAGCATGTGCGCGGAACAACCTTCTTAAGTGCGCCATTTTCGGTGGCGATGCTAATTGGGGTCGCGTTCTTGCTGCGGCCGGAACTGCCGATGCAGAGATGGATCCATTAGCAATTGATGTTCGACTCAACGGTATCCAAGTAGCGAAGGGCTCAGCTCCCTTTGAGGATAAGTCAAAAGTTTCATTTGACGCACGCCTAGTTGAATTGATTATTAATCTCAATGTAGGCAATGCCACCGCAACGATACGTACCAATGATCTTTCACATGACTATGTTCATGAGAATTCTGCGTATTCAACATGAGGGAAGATGTGTTGGTCGTAAAATTCGGTGGACATGCCATGTCTGACAATGATGGCGCTTTCGGAAGAAAGCTAGCATCGGCCGTTGCTCAAGGCCTGAAAGTCGTTGTCGTGCACGGAGGTGGCCCTCAAATCAACACCGCTTTGGAAGCTAGTGGAATTACATCTACCTTCCTTGGAGGATTCCGAGTTACTACCCCCGAAATCTTTACAGTTGTCGAAGAAGTTCTCGCTCAGCAAGTTGGACCCGCTGTTGCCCAAACTCTGACGCAATCAGGCGTTGCTGCTCTAGCGATTTCGGGTCGCCATTCGGGAACGTTATTTGCGTCCCGTCAATCGACCTTGGTAAATGGTGAGAGCGCTGATTTAGGTTTAGTCGGCACTGTAGAAAGAGTAGATTCTGCTGCGATTGAAGTTCTCCTTGAGAAGGGGATCGTTCCAGTTATTGCACCGATCGCCAATGATGTAGCGAGCAGCGATGGACTTAATATCAATGCAGATATCGCTGCTGCCGCGGTCGCTGGCGCTCTCCACGCGCAAGAGTTGATCATCATGACAGATGTTCCAGGCATCTATCGAAGGTGGCCCGAGAAAGATTCTCTGATTGATTCAATCACATCGGTTGAATTAGAAGGAATAAAGTCATCATTTGCAGAAGGAATGGCGCCTAAGGTGCAAGCATGTCTCGACGCAATTGCGGCGGGAGCAAAAGCTGTTCGCATTATTGATGGAAGAGATCCAGAGGCCTTCGCATCTGCGTTGGCACATACAGGAGGAACCTTGGTGGTCGCATGAAGCAGTGGGATAGCGCTCTACAAGCTAATTATGGTTCACCTTCAATTGAACTGGTCTCCGGTAAAGGTGCTGTGGTCACGGATAGCAAAGGAAAGATGTATCTAGACTTCCTCGCTGGCATCGCAACAAACGTATTAGGCCATGCGCATCCTGCTGTTGTGAAAGCAGTATCAAAGCAAATTTCAACTTTAGGTCACGTTAGTAATCTCTATGCCCACCCCAATGCGATCGAGCTCGCAAATAAGTTGGGCTCAATGACTGGTGATAAGAGCGCAAGGGTCTTCTTCTGTAATTCCGGAGCTGAGGCTAACGAAGCAGCGCTCAAACTTTCTCGAAAAACAGGTCGTACCAAGGTAGTTGCCACAAAAGAGTCTTTCCACGGGCGCACCATGGGCGCTCTCTCATTGACTGGCCAACCCTCAAAGCGAGATCCATTCAAACCACTTGTGAAGGGCATAAGCCATGTCCCATATGGAGATATGGGAGCCATGCTTCGCAAAGTCAATCGCAAAACTGCAATGGTAATTGTGGAACCAATCATGGGTGAGGCTGGCGTGATTGTTCCTCCACATGGTTACCTGCAAGCGCTGCGAGAGCTTTGCGACGAGACAGGTGCCTTACTTGTCTTCGATTGTGTTCAGACAGGCATGGGCCGAACAGGTGATTGGTTTGGTTATGAATATTCTGGAATTAAACCTGATGTCATAACACTTGCAAAGGGTCTTGGCGGAGGTCTTCCACTGGGTGCGATGGTGGCGCTAGGAAATGCGGCAAAACTATTTCAGCCGGGCGATCACGGCTCTACATTTGGTGGAAATCCAGTTGCAACTGCAGCAGCCCTCGCCGTTATAGAGACGCTGGAGAAGAAATCGATTCTGGAGAGAGTAAGCGCTATCGGGGTTGAATTGATGGCGGAGATAGCCCTTATCGATGGTGTGAAATCAGTGAGAGGTGCGGGGTTGCTCATTGGAATCGAGTTCTCCGATCCAATAGCCAAGAAGGTGGCTGAGGCATGTCAGAAGAATGGCCTCTTAGTCAATGGAAATAGTGAGAGCGTGATTCGAATTGCGCCACCTCTCATCATCAGCGATAAAGAGATCAAAGAGTTCCTCAAAATATTTGTTTCATCAATTGAAGCGGTCAGGAGTAAGTAATGTCGACAGTGGTGGCTAGAAGATCGAAAGCGATATCCCTGATTAAGGCCGGAAAAATTGCATCGCAAAGTGATCTAGTGAAAGAGTTAAAGAAGGCTGGATTTCCGGTGACTCAAGCGACGGCAAGTCGTGATTTGGAGGAAATCGGGGCGGTGCGTGGTCGCAGCGGCTACACCATCGCAGATACAGATGATGATTCAATCGCTCGTTCCATGCCGCTCCCAGGCGACTTGATTCTCTCTGTTGAATCGAGTGCTAATTTAGCTGTCGTTCGCACTCCACCCGGGGGAGCACAGTTTCTCGCTAGTTCACTCGATCATTCAGGGCTGAAGTCCATTATTGGAACAATTGCCGGCGATGACACGGTTCTTGTTGTCTCTCGAAAAGCAAGCGGAGGAGCCGAACTTGCGAAAGAATTACTCTCCTATCGGAGCGGTAAGAGAGGTAAGAAATAATGGCGCTATGGGGCGGTCGTTTCTCAGATGGGCCAGCTGATGCCGTTTTTGCACTCTCACGGAGCGTACATTTCGATTGGCGATTAGCGCCTTATGACCTGCGCTCATCTCTCGCTCATTTAGATATTCTCGAATCCAGTGGTTTACTCAGTAAAGAAGTTTCTCATCAGATTCGCGGAGCCCTGAAAGAACTCGTCGCAGAGGTCGCTGATGGAAAGTTTGTGGCAATTGACTCTGATGAAGATGTGCATAGCGCCCTAGAGCGCGGCCTCACCGAAAAACTTGGTGATATTGGTGGCTCACTTCGCGCTGGTCGTTCCCGTAATGATCAAGTGACTACAGATCTTCGCCTGTATGCCATCGACCATATGCTTGAAGTAACAGCACAAATCCTGCATTTGCAGAGAGCACTTATCGCCAAGGCAAGTGAATATGCAGATGCGCCAGCTCCTGGATTTACCCATATGCAACATGCCCAACCGGTTCTCTTTGGTCACGAGATTTCAAAACATGCACACGCATTTGCTCGTGACCTCGATCGAATCTCAGATTGGTTAGACCGTGTATCTGTCAGCCCTCTCGGCTCAGGTGCACTTGCTGGTTCTTCACTTCCATTGTCACCCGAGAAAACTGCGACTGCACTCGGCTTCACTTCTTCGGCAGCAAATAGCATTGATGCAGTATCTGATCGTGACTACGTCGCAGAAGCTCTCTTCATCCTTGCAATGATCGGTAGTCACCTCTCTCGAATGGGGGAGGAGTGGTGTATCTGGGCAACAACTGAATTTGGTTGGGCGAAAGTTGCAGATGCATACTCAACTGGCTCATCAATCATGCCGCAGAAGAAGAATCCGGATATGGCAGAACTTGCTCGAGGTAAAGCTGGTCGTTTGGTTGGAAACCTGACTTCACTACTGACAACTCTCAAAGGTCTTCCATTCGCTTACAACCGCGATTTACAAGAAGATAAAGAACCGCTCTTTGATTCAATCGATACCGTTTTGCTTGTCCTTCCGGCAGTTACCGGAATGGTTGCAACTACAGATTTCGATCGCGAGAAGATGGCAATGGCAGCACCCCTTGGTTTCTCACTTGCCACAGAGATTGCCGATTACCTAGTACGAGCCCATATACCTTTCGCGCATGCTCATGAAGCAGCTGGAAAGTGCGTTGCGCTCTGTGAATCATCAGGACGGCAGCTTCATCAATTAACTGATACTGAATTAGTTCACATACATCCTTCACTCTTGCCAGATGTTCGCGATGTGCTCACTGTTCATGGCGCGCTTAACTCTCGCACAACAGTGGGTGGTACTTCTCCAACATCTTTCTCCTTACAACTCAAAGAACTTGAGCAGCAATTAGAAGGCGAAAGCAAGAAATTCTCCGACAAGCAGAGGGCCTTCTCGGCCATGATGGGTGCATGATGACAAAGGTAAATAACGATCTTCTTGATGACCTCAAGTGGCGTGGGCTGGTCTCGCAATCAACAGATGAGGCAGCGCTACGCGAGTCGATGAAGAAGCCAATCACTCTCTACATTGGCTTTGAC
>JBFYOW010000067.1:0-6109 GCA_041303595.1 Actinomycetes bacterium | reverse complement strand
GGGCGAGTGAGTACAACAGAGAAGACACTTGTCCTTGTAAAGCCTGATGGCGTAGCTCGTGGTTTGATCGGCGAAATCATCGCTCGCATTGAACACAAGGGTTACACAGTTTCCGCATTGCGCATGTTGCAAGCAGATCGCGCGCTACTCGAACAACATTATGCAGAGCATCAAGGTAAGCCATTCTTCGAACCACTCGTCGAGTTCATGATGTCAGGTCCGATTGTGGCGATGGTTGTCGACGGCAATCGCGTTATTGAAGGATTCCGAAATATTGCAGGAACGACAGATCCAACTGTTGCAGCTCCCGGAACAATCCGCGGTGATCTCGCTCGCGATGCAGGAACAAAAGTTACACAGAATCTCGTTCACGGCTCTGATTCTCCTGAATCAGCTGCTCGCGAAATAGCAATCTTCTTTGGAGGTAAGTAATGGCAAGCAAGATGTCTTTCATCGGTCGCGACATGGCGGTCGATCTCGGTACTGCCAACACGTTGGTATATGTTCGCGGTCGCGGCATCGTACTTAATGAGCCTTCTGTAGTTGCAGTCAACCAAGATACTGGCGGAATCCTTGCAGTTGGTATTGAAGCGAAGAAGATGATTGGTCGCACACCAGGCAATATCGTTGCTATCCGTCCGCTCAAGGATGGCGTTATCGCCGACTTCGACACAACAGAGCGCATGCTCCGTTACTTTATTCAGAAGGTACATAAGCGCAGCTACTTGGCTAAGCCACGTATCGTCGTTTGTGTTCCATCGGGTATCACTGGTGTGGAACAGCGCGCGGTTAAGGATGCAGGTTATGCAGCTGGCGCTCGTAAGGTGTACATCATTGAAGAACCAATGGCTGCTGCAATCGGTGCTGGACTTCCAATCCACGAACCAACCGGAAACATGGTTGTTGATATTGGAGGCGGAACCACTGAAGTTGCAGTTATCTCACTCGGCGGAATCGTTACCGCTCTCTCAATCCGCGTAGGTGGAGATGAGCTCGATCAGTCAATTATTAACTGGGTAAAGGCTGAATATTCACTACTTCTGGGTGAGCGCACAGCTGAAGAAATCAAGATGGCTATTGGTTCTGCCTACCAATTGCAAGGTGAAAATGACGCAGAGATTCGCGGCCGTGATCTTGCAACAGGTCTGCCAAAGACAATCGTTGTTACTGCGGCTGAGATCCGTAAGGCTCTAGAAGAGCCGGTGAAGCAGATTGTTAATGCAGTTAAGGGAACTCTCGATAAGTGCCCTCCTGAACTCTCTTCAGATCTCATGGATCGTGGAATCGTCCTTACAGGTGGCGGAGCGCTGCTTAAGGGACTCGATGAGCGTCTACGTCGCGAAACCGGAATGCCAATTCACATTGCAGACCGTCCACTTGATGCAGTCGTTGAGGGCTCCGGTAAGTGCATTGAAGAATTCGAAGCCCTTGAAAAGGTTTTGATTTCAGAGCCACGTCGCTAAAGGATTCAAGTCGTGCGTTACGGCGGTGACAATCGTGGTCGCCTACTTCTCATTGCTTTAATAGTGACCTCGCTTTTTTTGATCACCCTTGATCTTCGAGGCGTACAGGTCATTGATGGAATACGCACTGCTACACAAACAGCCCTCACACCGGTCCAGAAGGCTGGCTCTTGGGTTGTTTCACCCTTTCGCAATTTTCTATCTGATATCACTCACCTTGGCCGAACTAGAAACCAGATTGAGAAGCTAAAGGCAGATAACGATGTGCTTCGTCAGAAGTTACTCAGCCGAAAAGTTGCAGATGCTGAACTTAAACAATTGAAATCAGTTTTGAATTTAGCTGGCAACGGCGGCTTTAAAATTGTGAGCGCAAAAGTTATCTCACAAGGTTCAAGCACATCATTTGCTCAGACAATTACTATCGATGCCGGAACAAGTTCCGGCATCCGATCAAATATGACCGTTATATCTGGCTTTGGTTTGGTGGGTGTTGTAAAGGTTTCTTACGCAAATAGCGCAGTGGTCCAACTCGCATCGGATCCATCTTTCCGTGTAGGAGCACGTATCGCTGGCTCACAACAGATTGGTATTTTGAGCGGGCAAGGCACTCGAAAAGCGGTTCTTCAGCTCCTGGATAACACCCAGGACATCAAAGTAGGCGATGCAATTCTTGCTCGCGGAAGCAATAATGGCCGCCCCTTTGTACCAGGTGTTCCTATTGGCGAGGTCACTGCAGTCGATAACTCAGCAGGAGCTATTACGCAGACCGCTGACGTAAAGTTTTACTCCAACTTTGCAACGCTCGGTGTTGTATCAGTAGTTGTGGGTGCACCGGCAACTGATCCACGAGATGCCCTCGTTCCAGCTAAGCCAGTTCCAACACCGATTCCAACTGTGACAGTCACAGCAACCCCCAGCCCAACCGCTTCTTCTCAAGGTTAAGCAAGAATGATTTCGCGCCGCTTCCTGTTGTCATTCCCAATTTTTCTCACCGTCTATCTCTTGCAAGAAGGTTTCGTTACTCAGCTGCGCCTTCCCGCTGGAGGTCTCTCATTAATGCTGGTCTTTACCTTCGCCTGGGCCTCTATGAGCACTCCAGAGATCGGCGCGCTCACCGGCTTTGGCGCCGGCCTCATGATGGATTTATCTCCAACAACTCCGGGCCCGCTCGGTCAGTGGACTTTAGTCATGATCCTCGTGTCATTTGTTATCTCTTTCCTCTCTTACGGCGATGATCATGTACGGGCAAATCCCTTAAATATTGTCTTTCTCGTAATCGGGGGAGTCGTAGGTGCGCAGATATCGTTCGCAATCTTTGGCTTACTTCTTGGACAGCAATTAGGAAGCGCTCTGCAAGTTCTCTTTATCTGCGCGGGTACAGCTTTCTGGAGCGGTGTCGTAACTCCACTACTGCTACCAATAATTTCTAGGTTGCATGCAGCGGTCTTCGGAACGGTATCGAGAATATGAACCAACGTTCTCGCCTGTCCTTAATCTTTCTTCAAATCTTTATCGCTTCGCTTTTGGTTGCTTTGTTGGGTCGACTCTTCTATCTACAGGTAGCGGCCGCACCCACCTATAAGAGTGCCGCACTGAGTATTCAGAGTCGAGATGTTGTTTCACCCGCTACCCGTGGATTAATTGTTGATTCCTCTGGTGTACCGCTAGCACTCAATAAAGTGGGGCTTGCAGTAACAGTTGATAGAACTAGGATTGATAAGCAAGAGGATAAAGGTGTTGCCGTACTTAAAGATCTCTCTGCACTGCTAGGTCTTAAGTATTCCGATGTTTGGAAGCGAACCAGACTTTGCGGAGAGCTGCCAGTTGGAAAGAAGGCGGGATGTTGGACTGGATCACGGTTCCAACCAATTCCAATTTCTAAAGAAGCTGATCCGCAGATTGCACTTCAAATTGTGGAACGCTCAGATAGATACCCAGGTATTTCGGCAACACCTTTGGCAATCCGCTCATATCCAGAGATTGCCGGTGTAAATGCTGCGCATCTTTTGGGATATGTCGGACCTTTAACTGATTTTGACTTATCTGGCGCAGGTGGGCGCTCTTACTTTAGATCTGAGTCCATCGGTAAGGCTGGCTTAGAGATTCAGTACGACTCCTATTTGCGAGGCACTCCAGGAATCAAGACTGTCATTGTCGATCGTAAAGAAGCGGTGACAAGTACAAGTCAGAATACAAAACCAAAGCCAGGAAACCATCTTGTAACCAGCATCGATATCCGACTTCAAGCATCTGCCGAGCAAGCACTTGCCGATGCTGTCCGTCGCGCAAAGGCAGCTGGTCGCTATGCCGATGGGGGCGCCGCGGTTGTCATGGATTCAACTAATGGCCAAATTCTTGCAATTGCTTCTTATCCAACATTTGACCCCAACTCTTTCGAAAAAGGTCTAACCGTACAAGAGGCAGAGAATCTCTTTAGCGAGAAGAATGGAGTCCCTGCACTCAATCGCGCTCTACAAGGCCTGTATGCACCAGCGTCTACCTTCAAAGCTGTCTCTGCAGTTGCCGCTTATGACGCTGGATACTCGATGAAGGCAAAGTATGACTGCCCTGCAAAACTTGAGGTAGGTACTCGCGTATTCAATAACTTTGAATCAAAGTCACAGGGAATATTGACGATGACGAAAGCTATGGCCGTATCTTGTGACACTATCTGGTATCAAATCGCCTTTGACGAATGGTTGCGTGATGGTGGCCTCAAGCCAAAATCAAATGCTAATGATTACTTCTTTAAGGCCGCAGAACGTTTTCAAGTCGGTGTGAAAACTGGCGTAGATCTACCTTCAGAATCACAGAGCCGTTTGGCAGATCGCAAGTGGAAGAAATCTTGGTATGAAGAGAATAAAGATTTCTACTGTAACTACACCAAGCGAGCAACAAAGGCACAACAGACACCGTTCCTTTTGCAGTTGGCAAAAGAGAATTGTCTCGATGGAGATAAAATCCGTGCCGGAGATGCGGTTAACTTCTCTATCGGCCAGGGCGATACGGTAATCACTCCAATCAAGTTAGCTCAGATGTATGGCGCAATCGCCAACGGCGGAACTATCTGGAAACCAACGGTTGCTAAAGCGATTATTTCCAACGATGGCAAGGTTGTTAAGCGATTCGAACCTGAGAACATGGGTGATATCGGCATTAATCAAGAGATGTATAACTTCTTACATGAGGCACTCGAAGAGGTAACAATCTCAGGAACCTCTGCCGGTGTATTCGCCGGATTCCCTGTCGCCACAGCTGGAAAGACAGGTACCGCTCAAGTATTTGGAAAGAATCCCAATGGCAGGCTTAAGGATGACTCTTCTTGGTATGCATCCTTCGCGCCAGCAGCTAATCCTCGTTATGTAGCAGTGTTGATGGTGAGCCAAGGCGGATTTGGTGCAAGTACATCTGGCTTTGCAGTGCGCAAAATATACGAAACACTCTTTGGAGTTAAGGGCGGTAAGGTCGACCAGGCGGCAGCATTGTTCCCAAGCGGAAAGCCACCGGTAAAACTTCCTAAGATTTCACCAGCAACTAGACCAGCAGGGGAGAAGAAATGAGTTCACTCATCCATCGAAACCCTTACCGTCGCGCGCGCAAGCAATCTGCTTTTGCCGGATTTGATCCAATTCTCACAGTTGCTGTTGCAATCCTGCTCTTCATCGGAACCCTGCTCGTCTATGCCGCAACAAGAGATTGGTATGCAACTAACGGTCTGGATCCTGAGTATTACCTCAAGCGACATGTCATTAATATTGCTATCGGAGTAATGCTTGCGTGGGGTACTACGGTTATCGACTATCGCTTACTCCGCGCTTACACCCCAATCCTCTGGGGCCTAGGTGTAGTGGGGCTCGCATTTGTTTTGATTCCTGGACTTGGCGCTGAAGTAAATGGTGCTCAGGCATGGATTCCACTTCCGGGTGGTTTCCAAATTCAACCAGCAGAACTTGCAAAAATTTCCATCATTGTCGGAATCTCCATGCTCCTCTCAGAGCGCAAACATGACTCGGATGAACCAGATACAAAAGATGTTTTACGTGCACTAGTAGTTGCTGCTATTCCGATCGGCCTAATTTTATTGCAGCCTGATATGGGAACCGTCTTCATCATTAGCGCAGCCGTAGTCGCAATTCTCGGAATATCAGGAGCTCCAACGAAATGGGTGGCGGGACTTCTCATTCTTGCGATCGCCGGTGGCATTGTTGCAACTAAGGCTGGAGTCATTAGCGATTACCAAGTTAAGCGTCTTCAATCTTTTGTGGATCCCAATGCAGATTCACAGGGCGCTGGATATCAACTACGACAAGCGCGCATCACTGTTGGATCTGGCGGATTCTTTGGTACAGGTTTATTTGATGGCCCACAAACCAATGGTCGTTTCGTACCAGAGCAACAGACTGACTTTATCTTTACGGTCGCTGGAGAACAGCTTGGCTTCTTAGGTAGTGGATTTATTATCTTGCTCTATCTTGTTATCTTGATGCGAGCTTTCGGAATAGCGCGAAGATCATCTGACCCTTATGGACAGATGGTCTGCACTGGTGTGATTGCATGGTTTGCCTTTCAGACCTTTGAAAATATCGGAATGACACTTGGATTGATGCCGATGACCGGTGTCCCGCTTCCATTTATGTCCTATGGCG
>JBFYOW010000066.1:0-6201 GCA_041303595.1 Actinomycetes bacterium | reverse complement strand
CCTGCTCATCCTCAATCCAAGGGGTGAGCATTCCTGGCGTCTGTGCGCCTTGACCTGGGGCGATAATTGCTAACACGGTCGCAATATATTGCTTCAAGAGAATTACCACCTAGTACTTAAGCCCAAATTTCCTAATTGTGTAGGATAAGTAAATATTCATTGAAGAGAGAGCGGTTGAGATGTCTTTTGTTATGTATTCGACGAGCTGGTGCGGCTATTGCAAACGATTAAAATCGCAACTAGCCGACCTTGGAGTTACTTTTGAAGATATCAATATAGAAGAGGTTCCAGGTACCGCTGAGATAGTTGAGGCCGTCAATGGCGGAAACCGAACTGTTCCAACTTTAGTTTTCTCAGATGGAAGCGCGATGACCAATCCTTCTGCAAAAGAAGTTGTTGCGAAGATGGCGACTCTGTAACTCTCTTTATTGACGCGTGACGAGCCAGACCTGGGCGCAATGGGCAGCAACAGAAACCTTTACTCCAGGCTGCTGAATCTGTGGTTCATGGAGAGTCACAGGCGATGCTGCATCAAAGATGCGACGGTAACTGCTGCCCCACTTTGAATCGGGAAGAGTAAAGAAGGTCTCTTCTCGAGAAGAGTTGAGAAGTAGAAGTAATCCACGATCTGGGCCAGCATCAATAAAGACCGTGAGGCTACGCTTTTCACCATCGCCCCAATGCTCGTCAGTCATTTCATGTCCACCAAGACTGAACCAGGCAATATCTTTTCGCTGCGTTCCTAGGTCTACTCGACCAGTAAAGAATTCAGCGGCAATATCTGCCAGATAGGTTTTTCTAATTCGAGCGAGCTCGGCAACCGCTTCGCGCATATCTATCTCATCGTCATTGAGCTCCCACTTATTTGCCCAGCCACCCATAAATGTCTCAGGCGAGTCAGCGATACCAATATGCATATCGCGTGGCATGGAGTAAGTGTTATTGGAGCCATTCTGAGTGCGTGATATCTCATCGCCCATCGTGATCATCGGAACACCGGCAGATAACATCAACGTTGCCATGATCGATTTCTTCAGCGAATGGCGATGTTGATTGATTATTGGATCATCTGTTGGGCCTTCGACACCTAAGTTCCAAGTTCGATTCTCATTGGAACCATCACGATTATCTTCTTGGTTTGCCTCATTATGCTTCTGCGAATACATCACTAGATCAGCGAGGCTAAAGCCATCGTGAGCCGAAACAAAGTTGATAGAAGATGTTGGTCCGCGATAGAAGAAGATGTCGGAGGAGCCACTTATTCCGGAGGCGAGATCAGAGACACCTTCGCCATAACCACGCGCGAGGTCACCAAGCCAGAATTGACGCACTGAATCCCGATAACGGTCATTCCATTCACGAATCGGATGAGGGAAGTCGCCCAATGAATAACGTGAAATATCCCATGGCTCTGCAATGATTTTAAAGTTACGGAGAACTGAATCAGCTTCAATTGCTGCCATTAGTGATGAGTTAAATGCAGAGTGACTTGTATAGAGCGCGGTCGCTAAATCAAAACGGAAGCCATCAACGCCGATAACTTCTACCCACCAACGAAGCGAATCAATGATGTGGCGAACTGCGTGTGGGCTTGATGCCGCTAGAGTATTTCCGCATCCAGTGACATCAATGTAATTTCCATGCTGGTCTTGTCGATACCACGATTTATTGTCGATACCTTTAAATGAAAGCGTTGGACCACCTACGCCACCTTCAGCTGTGTGGTTATAGACAACATCGAGGTAGACCTCAATCCCTGATTCATGCAAACGATCAACAGACCATTGCAACTCCGTCACAGGATCATCTGTCGCTGCATATTCAGCATGAGGGGCAGAGAATGCAATTGCGTTATAGCCCCAATGATTCTTTCGTCCACGATGCCAAATCCCTGGTTCAGTAACGTATGAGTGAATTGGCAGAAGTTCTATTGCGGTCACACCAAGGTGCTGGAGATGAGTAATCGTGCTCTCATGTCCTAGCGCCTTGTATGTTCCGCGCTCTACTTCTGGAATGCGAGTGTTCTTGGCGGTAAGACCTTGGACATGCGCTTCATAGATAACTGTGGAGGTCCATGAGGTAAGTGGGCGATGAATCTCGCGAACCGCATGGTCGGTAACAACTGAATACGGCACATAGCCCGCGCTATCGCGATCATCGCGAATCGTCAGATCACCTTCGCCAGTTCCATCGACTGCAACATGCGAATAAATTTCTGGAACATACTGAACCTGGCCATCAAGGCGATGGGTATATGGATCAATCAATAACTTTGCCGCATTAAAGCGTGTGCCAAATTCTGGTTGCCAACGCCCATAAACTCGATACCCATATCGCTGACCTGCTTTAACTCCCGCAAGGTATCCATGCCAGATTGGGCCATTGCGATGGGAGAGGGCGAAACGGGTTTCGACTAGCTTTCCATTGACCTCATTAAAGAGGCAGAGTTCGATGGCATCGGCGGCATTGCTCCAGATTGCAAAGTTGCAGCCACCCTCAGTAAGAGTGGCCCCAAGTGTGCGGGGGTCGGCTGGATGCATGGTGCGTAGTCTGCCTTGCGAGAGGGCCTACCCATCAGTAACATCAAGCCTATGAAGATTGCCGTATGCGTAAAGCAGGTCCCGGATTCATGGGCAGAGAAGAAGATGGTCAATGGCCGTCTCGATCGCGAGAGCGCCGATGCTGTGCTCAATGACCTTGATGAATACGCCGTTGAAGAAGCGCTGAAAATTGCCGAAGCACATGGCGGCAATGAAGGCGATGACGCAGCTCATTCAGTCACCGTGATTTCAATGGGTCCAGAACGCGCAACAGAGGCAGTTCGCAAAGCTCTATCAATGGGTGCAAATGATGCAATCCTCATTACCGATAACGCGCTCGCTGGTAGCGATGCTTTGCTGACATCAAAGGTACTTGCCCAAGTAATTAGCGCAGGCGGTTACGACCTTGTTATCTGCGGAACTGAAAGCACCGATGCGCGAATGAGCGTCGTGCCGGCGATGTTGAGCGCTCGCCTTGGATGGGCGCAGATGACATTTGCATCAAAGGTTGATGTGGATCCCGCTGGCGGCAAGATTTCAATTACTCGTACCACCGAAGCTGGTGTCGATGAGATGTCAGCAGCATTTCCGGCCGTAGTCAGCGTTGTCGAAAAAATTAACGAACCCCGCTATCCATCATTTAAGGGAATCATGGCGGCGAAGAAGAAGACGATTGAGACGAGAGATTTAGCTGCAGTTGGTGTATCTGCAGAGAGCGGCTGGTCAGAGGTTAAGGATGCGACTCCACGACCTCCGCGCGCCGCTGGCCTCAAAGTTACAGATGACAATGGCAGTGGAGCAGAAGCGTTTGTTAATTTCCTAGCAGAGAAGAAGTTGATATGAGCAAAGTACTGATTCTTGCCGATTTCTCAGGCGATAAGGCATCAAAGACAACTGCAGAACTAGCTACAGCTGCTGCCCGCATAGGTGAAGTAACAGCAGTAGTCCTGGCAGCTCCAGGTGCTGGTGTAGCTCTTGCCGCAACAGTTAACCAAGGTCCGATTGCAAATGTAGTAGTTGTTGAATCTGCGGACTTTGCATCACATGGTGTTGCAGCATCTGCAGATGCGCTGGCACAGATTGCAAAGTCTCATTCACCTGCCGCAATTCTGGTCGCTTCACACGCCTTCGGTAAAGAGGTTGCAGCGCGCATCTGCATTGCGCTCGAATCCGGAATCATCACAGATGCAGTTGATGTTGATGCATCTATCGTTGCGACTCAATTGGTCTTCGGTGGATCCACAACAGTTCACTCTGTTGTTAGCCACGGAACTCCAGTCATTACTGTGCGCCCAAATTCAATTACTGCAGATTTCTCACCATCATCTCCTGCAATCTCAAACGAGACAGTCACGATTGCAGATGCTGCAAAGAAATCTTCAATCTCATCTTCACAGCCACCAGTTAAGGGTGGACGTCCCGAACTTACCGAGGCAAATATTGTTGTCTCAGGTGGTCGCGGTACTGATGGAAATTTCACAGCCGTTGAAGGTTTCGCTGATTCACTCGGAGCTGCAGTTGGTGCTTCACGTGCTGCAACTGATGCTGGTTGGTATCCACATTCACACCAGGTAGGTCAGACCGGCAAGACGGTAAGCCCTGCCCTCTATGTTGCATGTGGAATCTCAGGCGCGATTCAGCACAGAGCCGGAATGCAGACATCCAAGACCATCGTTGTCATCAATAAGGATGCTGAGGCGCCGCTCTTTGAAATCGCTGATTTCGGTGTAGTCGGAGACCTCTTTAACGTCCTTCCCGCAGCAACAGAAGGCGTATTGGCCCGTAAGGCTTAAGCCTTGGCGACAAACTAGACTGCTCTCTGTGAGCATCTACCTCGATCATGCGGCAACCACGCCGATGAGCCCTGCCGCAATCGAGTCGATGTCTAACGCTCTCGCAATCATTGGAAACCCTTCATCGCTTCATGCCGATGGTCGCGCGGTGCGCAAATATGTAGAAGATGCGCGCGATCTTTTGGCAAAGAACATTGGTTGTGCTGCAAGTGAAATCATCTTCACTGGCTCTGGCACCGAAGCAAATAACATCGCAATTAAAGGAATTTTTTGGCAGCGCAACTCTGAGATGAGCCGTCCAGTAGTAATCACTAGTTCCATCGAACATCAGGCGGTATTAGAACCAGCTCTGTGGTTGGCTGAACATCAAGGAGCTCAACACATCACAATTCCGGTAACGGAAGATGGCGTGATCTCACTTGATGCCCTGCAACTTCTTGTCAATGAGCACGGTGATTCCATCGCGCTTATCTCAGTAATGCATAGCAATAATGAGACTGGGGTTATTCAACCAATCTCAGATGTAGTAGAGATTGCTGGCGATATTCCGGTTCACTCCGATGCGATTCAATCGTGGGGAAAAGTTCCATTCTCATTTAAGGATCTTGGCCTCTTTGCCGCTTCGTTAAGTGGCCACAAAGTCGGTGGTCCGATTGGCGTTGGAATCTTGGTGCTTCGACGCGGCGTCGATATTCCTGCCCTTATTCACGGCGGGGGACAAGAGCGCGAAATTCGCAGCGGAACAGTTAATGCGCCTTCGATTGTCGCTCTGGCAACGGCGATTTCAAAGAGCAATTACTCCAGCCATGATGTTGCAGCCCTACGCCACTCTTTTGAAAGAGGAATATCCCACGTCCTACCTGATGCGGTTATCAATGGCGCAGATTCAGATCGCCTACCTGGTATCTCAAGTACAACAATTCCTGGCGCCCTCAACGAGACACTTCTACTTTTACTTGATGGCGAAAAAATTTCATGCTCAACTGGCGCTGCCTGCACTGCAGGTGTTCATCGTCCAAGTCATGTCCTTGAAGCGATGGGACTACCAGAAGATGCTGTGATGTCTACCTTGCGATTCTCTTTTGGTTCCACAACTACTCAATCAGATATCGATGCGGTAATCGCAGCCCTTCCAACTGTTGTCGAACGTGCTCGGAGCGCCCGATGAAACTTATTGCAGCAATGTCAGGTGGCGTTGATTCCGCAGTAGCGGCAGCTCGCGCAGTAGAAGAAGGCCACGATGTAATTGGCGTTCATCTTGCGCTCTCATCAAATCCTCAGAAGTATCGCAGCGGCGCACGTGGATGTTGCACCATCGAAGATTCGCATGATGCTCGTCGCGCTGCAGACGTTATTGGAATCCCTTTCTACATCTGGGATATGGCAGAAGAGTTCCATGAGAACGTAGTTGAAAACTTTATGTCTGAATATAAAGCCGGACGTACACCTAATCCATGCCTTCGCTGCAACGAAAAAATAAAGTTTGCAGCCGTTTTGGATAGAGCAAAGAACATGGGCTTCGATGGAGTTATCACCGGCCACTATGCGCGTACTCGCGAGAGCGATGCCGGAAAAACACTTCACCGCGCAATCGATCCACTCAAAGATCAATCGTATGTTTTGGCTGTACTAAACCGTGAGCAGATTAGCGGCGCGATATTTCCATTAGGAGATACCGAGAAAGTTGATATCCGTATCGAGGCAGAACGTCGCGGTCTGGCAGTGGCTCAGAAGCCTGATAGCCATGACATCTGCTTTGTTCCATCAGGCGATAACGCCGGTTGGTTGCGCGAACGCATGGGCAGCGAAGATGGGCCGATTGTTGATCAAGATGGAAAGCAACTTGGTACCCACAAAGGCGCATATAC
>JBFYOW010000065.1:0-6239 GCA_041303595.1 Actinomycetes bacterium | reverse complement strand
AAGTACCTCTTACGCGGTTCACCCAATTGATAAACAGAATCAAGTAGGTGAGGCTGGAGATGTCGTTATTCGTCCAGAAGAGTTGCAACTACTTACCGCTCCAACTCCAAAATCCGTTAGTGGCGTCATTACCAATATCGACTACTACGGTCATGATGCAGTACTTGAAGTTCAGCTAGATGGCGGTATCAAGAAGATTAACGCTCGAATTGCTGCGCCAGTTGATTTTGTTGTTGGAAGTAAAGTCTTTGTCGAGCACAACGGCCCAATTCGATTCTTTGCTAAAAATTAGGAGTTGATTAGTTTCTTCTCTCGGTGCGAAGTTTCAATCTTCTGACCGAAGTAAGAAGATCCGATAATCAGCACTGCACCAATAACTCCCAATAGAGCGAGAGTTTCCCCACCCAGCGAGATTCCAACCGCTACCGCCCAGACCGGCTCTGTTCCGAGAAGAAGGCTCGCCCTTGAAGAAGATGTCCGGCGGATTGCCCAAAGAGTTGCTAGAAATGCAAAGGCGCCACAGAGTAGACTCAAGAAGAGCAGGTTGAGCCAGAGTCCACGATCAAACTCGGTAATCGCTTTCTTAACACCAGAGAATGAAAATATTGAGTAGATAGCAGCACAGGTAATGCTCTGTACCAATGTCATATTTACCGAACTTAGTGTGCGTCCTGATGTCAGGTGCCCCATGGCTGTTACGTGGAGCGCGCGAATCAGAGCTGCAGCCAGCATTAGCCAATCTCCTAAACCGGGAGCGGCAAAACCTTTATCTGAAACCAAGAGCGCAACACCAACGACAGCTACCGCTGTGGCAACGAAGAAAGGACGTGGAAGCCAATTCTTTGATGCAATCGATTCAAATATTGGAGTAAAGATAATTGCCAGGCTAATGATTAAGCCTGCATTTGTGGCAGAGGTTCGAGAGACGCCAGAGGTCTCCAAGAAGAGAATAAGCGCTTGGGTAGATCCTAGACCTATTCCAAGGGCTAGTTCTGCTCTCGTGAATCTCTCATGTTTGATGGCCCAGATAGCTGCCATCGCGAGTGATGTAATGATAAATCGCAGAGTTAAGACGGTCAGAACCGGCGCATGTTCGGTCAGTGTTTTAACAGATAGATAGCTGGCGCCCCAGAGTGCGGCAACAAGTAGCAGAACTAAATCAACCTCGCGGCTCTTTAACTTTGCTCCAAAAGACATCTGCGCACCATACCCGTATTAGCAGGAATGGTGCGCAGATTTAAGCGTCTAATTAATGACTATGCGAGATCGTATCGATCTGCGTTCATCATCTTGCTCCAAGCAGCGACAAAGTCCTTTACAAACTTCTCGCGGTTGTCATCTTGAGCATAAACCTCAGCATATGCACGCAAGATTGAGTTAGAACCGAAGACGAGATCGGCGCGAGTTGCGGTGAACTTAACCTCGCCGGTCTTGCGATTACGCATGTTGTAGAGATTAGACCCGGCTGGCTCCCAGACATATGTCATATCTGTGAGATTGACGAAGAAGTCATTTGTGAGAGCGCCAACGCGATCTGTAAAGACTCCATTCTTGCTACCGCCGAAGTTAGTGCCAAGCACTCTCATTCCACCAAGCAGGACAGTCATCTCTGGCGCTGTAAGCCCCATCAATTGTGCACGGTCGAGCAAGAGCTCTTCTGGTGTAACCGCATAATCTTCTTGAAGATAATTACGGAAGCCATCATGAATTGGCTCAAGAACTGCAAACGAAGCTATATCTGTCTGCTCCTGTGTTGCATCGCCGCGACCAGGTGCAAATGGAACTGTGACTGAAACTCCAGCTTCCTTTGCTGCCTTTTCAACGCCAACGTTTCCAGCGAGGACAATTACATCTGCAATTGAAGCGCCAGCAGCTTGTGCAATTGGCTCGAGAATTGAGAGAACTCGTGAGAGTCGAGCTGGTTCATTGCCAGCCCAGCTCTTCTGTGGCTCAAGGCGTAGACGTGCACCATTTGCACCACCGCGCTTATCTGAACCGCGGAAGGTACGTGCGCTATCCCATGCAGTAGCAACAAGTTCAGCAACTGTTAGATCAGTCGCAGCAATCTTTGCCTTAACATCTTCAACGTTGTACTTAGATGAACCAGCAGGAATTGGATCCTGCCAAATGAGATCCTCTGCCGGAACATCAGGACCGAAGTAACGGCTCTTAGGACCAAGATCACGGTGAGTGAGTTTGAACCAAGCACGAGCAAATACCTCGCTGAAGTAAGCCTGATCTGCTGCGAACTTTTCAGAGATTACGCGGTATGCAGGATCGACCTTCATCGCCATATCCGCATCGGTCATCATCGGGTTGTAACGCTTTGATGGATCCTCAACATCGACTGGCTTATCTTCTTCCTTAATGTTGATTGGCTCCCACTGGTTGGCGCCAGCAGGTGACTTTGTGAGCTCCCACTCGTATCCCAAAAGAAGCTTGAAAAACTCGTTATCCCATTGTGTTGGATTGGTAGTCCATGCGCCTTCGAGGCCTGAAGTAACTGTGTCACGCCCGATTGAGCGGGTGGTGTGGTTCATCCAGCCAAGGCCAGCCTCTTCAATTGGAGCGCCTTCTGGAGCAGGACCAAGGTTTGATGCCTTGCCATTTCCATGTGCCTTACCAACGGTATGGCCACCAGCGGTGAGTGCAACTGTCTCTTCATCGTTCATCGCCATGCGCGCAAAAGTTTCACGAACATGTGCTGCTGTCTTCATTGGATCTGGAACTCCATTGACGCCTTCTGGGTTAACGTAGATCAAGCCCATATGGGTTGCAGCAAGTGGATTTTCAAGAGTTGATGCATCTGCGAGATTTTGATAACGATTCTCAGATGGTGCAAGGAGTTCTGTTTCGGTACCCCAATAGATATCAATTTCTGGGTGCCAGATATCGGCGCGACCAAATGCAAAACCAAAAGTCTTAAGGCCCATTGATTCGTAGGCGATTGTTCCGGCATAAGCCAAGAGATCTGCCCAGCTAACTTTGTTGCCGTACTTCTTCTTAATCGGCCAAAGTAAACGACGAGCCTTATCGAGGTTGCCGTTATCTGGCCATGAGTTCAATGGAGCAAATCTTTGATTGCCAGTTCCAGCGCCACCACGACCATCAGCTACGCGATACGAACCGGCTGCATGCCATGTTAAGCGAATAAATAGTCCGCCGTAGTGACCCCAATCTGCTGGCCACCAATCTTGTGAATCTGTCATCAACGCATGGAGATCTTTCTTCAGCGCTGGAATATCGAGCTTCTGCAATTCTTTCTGATAATCAAAATCAACTCCGAGGGGATTGGTCTTTGCATCGTGCTGATGCAAGATGTCGAGGTTGAGGGCGTTAGGCCAAAAATCGATATTGGTCGAACCGGTTGTTGTCATCGCGCCATGTGCCACAGGGCACTTGCCATTTTCTTGCATTTGATATTCCTCCGCAATCGTTGAGCTATGAATGGAGTTTAACGGGTATTCCCCCGCTTTCCTCCCTGTATTTAGTTGAAATTTCAACTAAATTACTCTATTGTTCACCTATGCCACCTACTGTGGCCATACGGAATTCTCACTAATCGCCGTCTAAACAAAGGAAACCCATGTCCGTTCTCTCAACTCTCCCAGCAGGTACTTACGCAATTGATGCATCACATAGCCGCGTTGGCTTTAGCGCCCGCCATGCAATGGTGACCAAGGTTCGTGGTTCATTTAACGAGTACTCAGGTTCAGCCGTTGTTGCAGATGGTGCAGCTTCAATCAATATTGAGATCTCAACAGCTTCAATCGATACACGTAGCGCAGATCGTGATGGCCACTTGCAATCACCAGATTTCTTCGATGTAGCTAACTTCCCAAAGATCACTTTCAAGTCAACATCAGTTAAAGATGGCGGCGCAGGAATAGTGGTTGATGGCGAGCTCACAATCAAAGACGTTACAAAGCCGTTGACAATCGAATTCGAGTACACAGGTACTGCAAAGGATCCATTCGGTAACGATCGCTTTGGATTCGAAGGCGAGTCAGAGATCAACCGTAAGGACTTCGGACTTACATGGAACGCAGCGCTTGAGACAGGTGGAATTCTCGTCTCTGAGAACATCAAGCTTGAGTTCGAAATCTCAACAATCGCAACAAAGTAATTAATAACTTCTGACATTAGCAGAGGAGAAAACCCCCGTGAATTAACGCGGGGGTTTTCTCTTGCCCTCAACCCGATCAACGGGCGAGGTATCCACCATCAACTGGGTAGTACCCACCAGTGATGTAGGAAGCTTCCGGAGATGCGAGAAATGAAACAAGAGCTGCAACTTCTTCTGGCGTACCTAATCGATTCATCGGATGGAGTGCTGCTATTCCTGCCATTGCTTCTAGTGGGAGCGTGGCGAGTAAAGGTGTATTGATAAACCCTGGACCAACCGCGTTGATTCGAATCCCTTCAGTTGCATACTCAATAGCGGCAGCTTTTGTTAAGCCAATAACTCCATGTTTTGCCGCAACGTAACCAGCAGAATTAGCAAAGCCAACAGCGCCTAGGATTGATGCCATATTGATAATTGAGCCACCGCCAACCAGTTTCATCGCTGCAATCTCATGGCGCATGCAGTAGAAGACACCATCTAAATTAACGCTCAAAACTTTTCGCCAACCAGCAACGCTTTGTTCTCCGGTAGGTGCTTGATCTCCACCGATTCCTGCATTGTTTACCGCAATGTGCAGCCCGCCGAAATCCTTAACTATGGATTCAACTACCACCCGCATCGCTTCATCATCAGAGACATCAACGCGGTAACTCTTTGCAATGCCACCCTCAGTCAAGATTTGGTCAACCACTCGCTCGGCACCGACCATATCCATATCGAGAACTGCGACAGATGCCCCTGATGCAGCGAGAGCTTTCGCGGATGCTTCGCCAATACCTGAGCCGCCGCCCGTTACCAACGCCACCTTATTGATAAGTGATTCAGACATGAGAACTCCTTGGATAGATGAAGCAATGCGCTTCGTTCTTGAGTCTCCTCTCTATTCCTTCGAAGGCAAATCCAATCGTGGGTGCTATCACTCAGATTAAAGAAGAGTTGTAATCGGACTAGGGGGAGCGGTACTTTTTCCTTATGGCTGTAGCTGATGGAGATCGCGAGAGATACTTCCCTTTGATTGAGAAGAAGTACGGCGAAAAAATGTCGTATTGGTTCAAAGTCATGAAATCTCTGGAGGGCGAAAAGTATCCAGTGCAGGTCGCGCATCTCAAAGAGAATTATGGTTTCTCGCAAGCGCATGCCAATGCTCTCGTGATGTACTCACGAGGATCCACCTCCTCCAAGCGATATGAGACCCCTGCCGAATTCTTTAAGACAGTCTCACCGCAGCAGGCGAAGACAATGAAGGCGATCTTTAAGGCAATTCAGAGTAAGTATCCAGAACTTGAATTAGTGATTGCCTGGAATCAGCCAATGCTCAAGCTCGATAAGCATTATCTATTCGGTTGCTCAGCGGCGACTAATCACATTTTGATTGCTCCGTGGGACCTGGATGTATTGAAAAAATACACCCCAAAGTTTAAAGATTACAAAGTGAATAAGAAGACAATCGCACTACCTAATGATTGGGAGGTAGATGTCAAACTTCTACAAGCGATGGCGAAAGATTCAATCGCTGCAATTTAACGCTCCAACAGCATTTTAAGGCGCGCTTTCACCAATTTCTTCAGGAGCGTCTTTGGGAATGGTTTATCAATGGCAAAGTGAATAGAACTCTTTGTCTGCTCATATCCCTTTAACTCATCCTGAAAGAGTTGATTGAAAGATCCGCTATAGGGGAAGAGACTGTTATGTTTCTTAAACCCGTCATAACCGAAGATACCTTTGCCATTTGCAGTAAAGGTAGGAATACCGTACTTAATGACCTCTTCGGCATCAGGCAACACTTCGGCAATAGTCTCTCGCACCGCTTGCAGGGCATCTCTCTGAGGTTTATCAAACTTCTTTAAGTGGGCTGTTACCTCTGCCTTACTCATTCTCGGCTACCTCTTTTAATCGTACGAGTGACTTTGCCACTGCCTTTTGAGTCCATGGATACGCCTCACGGAAGTTAAGCCAAATTTGAGCTATTCCTGGTGCGTAAGTTCCATCAAAGCTTTCTGTGACTTCTGTCCGATTATTGCCGAGATCCTTTAATTGATAGCGCCAACGCCATCTTCCAAAATGTCGCCAGGCAATGAGTTTATTCTCTTCATATTCCATCACGGTATTCAGA
>JBFYOW010000064.1:0-6303 GCA_041303595.1 Actinomycetes bacterium | reverse complement strand
TTTATGCTTGTGAAGGTGGGCCCCGCCCATCACACCGGCTGGATTGATTACCACCGTTGCGATGAGGAGCAGGCTTGAAATCAGTGCAGGCAGGAAGTTAGCGACCTGTTCTGAAAGGGTGAAGTTTCCAATGGCCAAGTCTATCCAATCGGGAAGGAAGACCACAATCACTGTGCCGATAAAGGCACCGGCGATGCTGCGAATTCCACCTAAGACCGCTGCTGTAAGCAGGGTCAGTGAGAGCGAAACTGGATAGACGCTAGGACCCACTAAACCGCGAAGTCCATAGAGCGCTCCAGCTAGGCCGGCAAATGAAGATGCAATAACAAAAGCGAAAATTTTCTGACGCGAAATATTTACACCAGCGAGAGAAGAAGCGCTCTGATGATCACGAATCGAGCGCCATCTGCGGCCTGTACTCGATAAAAGAAGATTTGATGCAATAAAGAGCGCAACAAGTGCAAATGGAAGTACGGAGTACAACTGCCATTGCTCATATGAAATCTCACCCAATAAATTTGTTAACCATGTGGGAGGGTATCCGACGTCAACTGGTAGACCCTCATCGCCTTTGAACACTGATCCAAAACGATTGGCCAAAGTTGGAATTGCTAAAGCTAGAACTAGCGTTGTACCGGCAAGGTATGGACCACTCAAACGCGCAGCTGCAATTCCAAGCAGTAGACCTGCAAGCCCAGCTGAAACAATCGCAGCTGGTACTGCAATCCACATTGAAATCTGATGATTGGTCATCAAGAGCGCAGTCGAATATCCACCAACTGCCATCAGCGCCCCCTGGCCCAGAGATAACTGGCCAGAGATTCCGGTAAGCAAGGTGACTGAGAGAGTACCGATAAAGTAAATAAGAACGAGTGCAAGTTGCGCCTGGTTATAAGGATCGAAGATTGATTGAGCGAAGATGATTAAGAGAGCGAAGAACGCAGTTCGAATCAGGCTCTTCTTCACAATAGATGGGTTCTTGACCTTAGACACGTCGAGCATCCTTTCCAGCAAAGATTCCTCGCGGCTTGATGATGAGAACTAGGAGCAGCACAACCAGAATTGCAATGAAGACATCCTCTGGAGAGCTATAGAAGGTAATAAAGGAGATGACCAAACCGATAATAAAGCCACCGATTACTGCACCCGCTGGACTATCCAGGCCACCAACGACTGCCGCCGTAAATCCAACAATCAGAACGAGGTCCAATGTATTTGGAGAAAGGTTAGAGGTCGGGGTAATCAATAAGCCGGCGAGCGAAGAAGCTGCACCTGAGATTGCCCAACTCAAAGTACGAGTGTGATTGGTCCGAATTCCGCTTAGCTTTGCAACTTCTTGATTAAGCGCGGTTGCACGCATGGCAAGACCCATACCAGTCTTGGTGAAGAAGAGCGTGGTTGCCAACAAGGTAAAGAGCACAATTGAGATTACAAAGAGATCAAATGAGGTGAAGGGTGCAACATTTCCGGCGATAGTAAATCCCTCTTGCGCTGCAGGTGCTGGAAAACCACGTTCTTCAGCTGCCCAAATAATCCCAGCTAGCGCCTGTAAAACTCCCAGAATTCCGAGAGAGGCAATCACGGGAACTGCAGCTCTCATTGAATCGCTACTCAAGAGCTCAGACTTCTTTTTATTTGAAAGTGGACGCATCACTGCGATGTCGAGGAAAGCTCCCATTGCAGCGCCGGCAAAGAGCGCTACAAAGAATCCCACCCAGTAAGAGTTTCCATTATTAATCAGCGTTGATGCGATGTAGGTACTAAACATCGCCTGCCCCATCTGGGCAAAGTTAACGATGCCAGCACCACGCCAAACAATCACTAAACCAAGTGCAACAAGTGCGTAGATTGCACCACGCGATGTGCCAGAGAAGAGCGCTGCTAAGAAAGTATCCATTAGTACCCCAAATATGCTGCTCGAAGGGATGCATCAGCTTTGAGCTCTGCTGCTGGGCGATCTGCAACAACTTTTCCAAGTGCAAGAAGGATGCCGTGGTCAGCAACTCCGAGAGCCGTATTTGCATTCTGTTCAACCAAGAGAACTGTTAAGCCAGTTGAGCGACAGAGCTGATTGACTGAATCAATAATCTGTTCGACAACAAGAGGTGCAAGGCCAAGTGAAGGCTCATCAAGTAGAAGTAACTTTGGACGTGAGACCAAGGCGCGGCTGATTGCCAACATCTGTCGTTCGCCACCTGAGAGAGTTCCAGCTAACTGGCTACGTCGTTCATGTAATCGAGGAAAGAGTTGATATGCCTCATCCATTGCCGCTGCGACATCACTCTTAAATTTTCTCCGTCGAAAGAGTGAGCCCATCTCAATATTCTCTTCGACCGTCAGCTCTGAAATCACTGAGTGACCTTCTGGAACATGGGCAATACCGCGTCGCACAATCTCTTCTGGACGCATCTCCAAAATAGATTCACCCTGCCAAGTGATTGAACCAGATGAGGCACGCTCGAGGCCAGAGATGGTTCGAAGCAAGGTGCTCTTTCCGGCACCATTTGCACCGATTACCGTTGTGATTTTTGATTCGGCGGCTGCAAGTGAAATGCCATCAAGTGCGATAACGGAACCGAATTTTGTAACAAGATTTTCGACCTTAAGCATCGGCTGCTCCTAACGCTTTCGAACCATCTTGAGTAGAAGTCCCAAGATAGGCAGCTAAGACTGCTGGATCACGTTTTACTTGGTCGAATGTGCCAGAGGCAATGACCTTACCGAAGTTAAGTACATAAACCTGATCTGAGATATCGCCAATGAAATCGACATGGTGTTCAACAATAACAATCGAACACTTTCGCTTGAGTTGCTTTAAGAGTGAAGCGAACTTATCAATATCATCCTGGCCAAGACCAGCTGCTGGCTCATCGAGCAATAGAATTTTTGGCTCGCTCACCAGTGCACGGGCAATTGATACGCGCTTTGTCTCTGGATAGGTGAGTTCGCCAGGCATCTTCGCCGCTAAATCAAGTGCACCTGCCCAAGCGAGAGCGTTAATCGCTTTATCGCGAAGTGCTCTCTCTGATTTTGAGGAAAGCCCGAGAGCATCCTTAAAGAAATTTGAAGTGGTTTGAGAATCAGCGCCCATCATCACATTTTCAAGAACTGATAACCCACTAAAGAGTCCAACACCTTGCAAGGTGCGACTTATCTTGTAATCAACGAGTTGATGGCTTGCTGGCCAAGGGCGATCACTACCTGCGAGCGCGATCTTTCCGACGGTTGGTGCAACGAGGCCAGATATGGCATTGAAGATTGTTGTCTTGCCAGCACCATTGGGGCCAATTAGACCAACGATTGAATTTTCTGCGACATCGAGAAAGACATCATCGAGAGCGGTGAGGCCACCAAATTTCACCGTCAGATTTGAGATGGAGAGAACTGAGTTCGACACTGTTCGAAAATCTCCTTTGATTCTCAGGCTGGAAGCTTCTTAGTAGATGTGGGCGGAGTAGATTCTAGGCACACGCGGACCAATTCGGGTCACAATCTCGTAATTAATGCTGCCACTTGCGCCACCCCAATCATCTGCGGTGAATTCTCCATGTGAGCCATTGCCGAAAACCACGACCCAATCCCCTGACTTTGCCCTCGAATCGGGGCCAAGATCGACCACAAATTGGTCCATCGAGACTCGACCAATAATTGGTGCCCTTTGGCCATTGATCCAGACCCCAGCGCCGCGTGCAATTCGCGGAATACCATCGGCGTATCCCATCGTCACTACACCCAACTTGGTATCCCGTGAGGTGAGCTCGGAGGCGCCGTAGCCAACTGGAGTATTTGCTGGGACATCTTTAACAAGGTAGAGAGCGGCACGCAATTGCATTGCCGGGCGGAGTCCAAAATCTTTAGAACTTCCCATACCAACATCAGGGGTGAGTCCATACATTGCGATTCCGGTTCGCACCATATCGAACGTTGATTCTGTGTTGGTCAGAGTTGCAGCAGAGTTTGCAAGATGCTTAATGATCTCTGTACACCCAAGATTTTCAAGCTTCTTTACCATCTCATGAAAACGTGCAATCTGTTCTGCGTTCTGACCTTGCTCCGGTTCATCTGCTCGTGCAAAGTGGGAGAAGACACCAACAATCTCAACGCCAGCAATATCTGATGCGGTGAGTTTCCCCCACTCTGATAAAAAGCCTCCTCGCGTCATACCGGTATCAAGCTCTAAATGTACTCGCGCCTTCTTCTCTTTAGATGCAGCTTGGATTTCATGGAGCGCCTTTATTGAACCAGCCGCCACGTCAATATTGTTATCAATTGCGCTCTTAAAATCTGATCCCGGTTGAACCAACCAAGCGAGAATCGGTTCTGTAATCCCAGATTCACGAAGTGTGATTGCCTCTTCAAGAAGTGCCACACCAAGCATCGATGCACCTGCGCCAATTGCTGCCTTTGCTACAGGTACAAGTCCATGTCCATATGCATCTGCCTTCACTACCGCGAGTAGGTTCGTCCCAGACTTTTCCTTGAGGAGCGCGACATTATGCTTAATTGCACTCAAATCAACTATCGCCTCTGCTCTCATCTCTCAATCACCACCATCGCTGAAGCAATGCCGGCATCATGTGAGAGTGAAAGATGGACAGCAGCGCCATCGACTAGATCAGCAATCTCGCCACGGAATAGAAATGCCGGTTTTCCATTTGATTGATTGATCACTTCTGCTTCCTGCCAAGCGAGTCCATGTTCTGGGCTGAGGGCTTTATATAGCGCCTCCTTTGCGGCAAATCGCGCAGCGAGTGAAGATTCGTTGGCGTTGCGCTCTGACTCAGTAAACAATTTCTCACGCAGTCCAGGGGTGCGTTCAAGGGATTCGTGGAATCTCTTGATATCTACGACATCGATACCGATTCCATCAATCATGATGAGATTCTAGTTGACGTTAGTGGAGTTGGCTATCAGATGGAAAGTATCGGTCGATAGCAATAATAAGAACGAGCAGTCCTCCCCCAAGTAAAAGTCCACCAAATAAATCTGAGAACCAGTGGGTGTTGCGCAGGAGCGAAACGACACAAACGGTCAATGAAAGCGTTGCCACTCCAGCACTCGCCAGACGGCCGCGATATCGATCTACATGTGCATAACGATAGATGAGATAGGCAACAACTCCCCAGATGAAGATTGCATTTGATGCATGGCCACTTGGATAAGACATTCCCCCTGCATGCAGAAGATCAATTCCAATTCTTGGCTTCGTTCGGCCAAGTCCATATTTAAATGCACCAACAACCACGTTGAGAGAGATAAAAGCGAGTAAACCTAGATTGATGGGACGCCAAGTCTTAAATCTTCTAGATATATAAACAGCAACTATTAAGAGTGCGATACCTGAAACACTTCGCAATCCAAGATCATCCAGTCGTCGAATAATAAATGCAGAAACCCCTCGAAAACGTGGGTGATCTGCTTCGCTAAACCAACGGTCGATCTCAATAAATGGGCCATTAACAAGTACTTGTTGGGTGACCAGGAGAAAGCCGGCAAAGAGCGAGGCGCTCCACTTGAGCGCACGGTGCATCTGGCGGTGACGAGTGTCTAACATATTTATTCGACTGTGACTGATTTTGCGAGATTACGCGGCTGATCCACATCTGTTCCTCGCGCTACCGCAATCTCGTATGCGAAGACCTGTAATGGCACTGTTGCTAGTACTGGCTGGAAGAGCGGAGATGAGGCTGGAATGCGGATGATGTGTTCGGCGCCAATAACTTCGACGCCTTCTTCTGCAATAACGATCACACGTGCACCACGAGCTTTTACCTCTTGGATATTGCTCAACATTTTTTCATCGAGCTGATGCTCATCTTTCGATGGCAAGATCGCGATTACTGCAGTTCCTTCTTCAATCAAAGCGATTGGGCCATGCTTGAGTTCGCCACCGGCAAATCCTTCAGCGTGAATGTAGGCAAGTTCCTTTAACTTAAGCGCACCCTCGAGCGCAACTGGGTAATCAACTCCACGACCCAAGAAGAGGACTGTGTCATTTTTTACAAATTTACGTGTTAACTCTCGCAACGGTTCGATAGTTTCAAGAATCTGCTCTACCTGTCCCGGAAGTCCGAGCATCTCGTTGTAGAGAGAACGTACTTGATCGTCCGTTAAAGTGCCGCGCACTTGGGCGAGTTTGAGTCCGATGAGGTAGACCGCAACAATCTGGGTGAGGAATGCTTTTGTTGATGCCACTGCAATCTCTGGGCCAGCATGCGTATAGAGGACAGCATCTGATTCGCGTGGGATTGTTGATGAGTTTGTGTTACAGACAGCTAGAACGCGTGCGCCATTGGCTTTTGC
>JBFYOW010000063.1:0-6336 GCA_041303595.1 Actinomycetes bacterium | reverse complement strand
CTGAGTAACCGTCTCTAGCAAGTGCTTTGACCGTTGCGGCACCAATGCCGCTACTTGCACCTGTAACAACTGCGACTTTAGTTAAGGACATGGGGTAAGGGTATCTTCAAAGTAATGAGCAGAGGAATAGACTCCCAGCATGAGCAATCAAATTGAAACCATCATCGAACATCAGCTAGATAACCGCGATAAGAAGACAGTATTCTGGCGCGGAATCTTGGCGTTCCCAGCTGTCGTGTTTATCGCCTCGTTTAGCACAATGAGCGACTGGGGCTGGACTAGTGGATTCCTCTTCTTGCCAACACTTCTGGCTCTGGTCTTTCGTGGTGTCTATCCAAGTTATGTACTCTCTTTCAATCATGCGCTGATCGAACTCAATGCGCGCATTGCTGCATACGTTCTCTTGCTTACTGATGACTATCCTTCAATCGAGCGTAATCCCAAGATTGCAGTCCTTCTTCCAGATGTCGATGGCGGAAAGAAGCTTGGTCGATTTATTCAGATCTTCAAGATTCTCTTTGCCATTCCATTGATTATCGTCGGACTTTTCTATGCATTTGCGGCATTGGTCGTTACCTTCTTTGCTTGGATCCACACCTGGTCTACCGGCAGATATCCAGAGTGGGCACTTGGCATTGTTTTAGGGACAATCCAATTCTGGAACCGTCTCTATGGTTATGCGCTACTACTCGTCACAGATGAGTACCCACGCTTTACGCTTTAATTGTCCTTAAAATTAGAGTAGTAAAAGGCCGGGGGGTTAGACTCCCGACATGCATGAGTTCACGCCTGAGATCGAAAAAGTTGCACAAGAAATTCTTGAGTATTCCCTTACGCGCTTAAAGGATAACCCACCACTAGACGGTCCAAAATCTGAAGCCGAACTTTTTGCAATTGTTGGTAACACAATTACCGAAGCCGGTTTGGGTGGGAGTGAAACACTTCAACTCTTTACCGAGACTCTCGCTCCTGCTTGTATCTCAACAGACCATCCTCGTTATTTAGCATTTATCCCCTCTGCTCCAACTGAATTAGCGAACCTCTTTGATCTCGTCGTTGGCGCATCGGCGCTTTACGGCGGCTCGTGGCTTGAAGGAGCTGGCGCAGTTTTTGCAGAGAATCAAACTTTGCGTTGGCTATCTGATTTAGCTGGGCTACCAGAGAGTGCCGGTGGTGTTTTTGTTCAAGGTGGAACCATCGGAAATCTCTCCGCCCTGGTCGCTGCAAGAAAAGTTTCCAGAGAGAAGCATCCAGAGATAAGGCGATGGGCAGTCATCTGTTCTAGCGAAGCACATTCTTCAATCGCTTCTGCCACAGATGTGATGGATGTTGATCTCATAAAAGTTCCCGTGCAGCCAGATGGCATTATGCGCGGTGAAGATGTGAAGCAATCTATCGATTCATATCGAAGCCAACACCCGGATAGAGATATCTGCGCAATTGTTGCTACCGCTGGCACCACTAATCTTGGAATTATTGATGAGCTGCCAACTGTCGGTGCAGTCGCAAATAAGCACAACATCTGGTTCCATGTTGATGGTGCCTACGGCTTAGCAGGTCTTGCCAATGAAGATACCCGCAAGCTCTTTGCTGGTGTTGAGAAAGCAGATTCATTTATTGTTGATCCTCATAAGTGGCTCTTTGCACCGTATGACGCATGTGCACTTATCTATCGCGATCCAGAGCACGGGCGTAACGCACATACTCAGCACGCTAGTTATCTCGATACGCTTAATGATTCACACGAATGGAATCCATCAGATTACGCAATCCAGTTAACACGTAGAACACGTGGATTACCTTTGTGGTTCTCATTGGCAGCACATGGCACCAAGGCCTATAGCGATGCCGTTGCAAAGACCATGGATATTGCTCGTGCAGCGGCAGAACTTGTAAGAATCCATCCAAATCTAGAACTTCTCTGCGAACCAAATCTTTCGATTGTCGCCTTTACTCGCAAGGGTTGGACGCTAGCGGATTACCAAACATGGAGCGATAAGTTGCTTTCCGATCAAATTGGTTTCGTCACTCCTTCATCGCATAAAGGTCAACCAATTTTGCGCTTCGCCATCATCAATCCATGGACTGGAATCAGCGATATTGAAGAGATTCTCGCTACTTTGTAATTAGCGATCAAGAACGTTGCGCGCAGGGTTATACGTGCCCCCTGTGCGGCGGAAAGCAATTCCACTCAGGGCTTCCAGGACTACGCGATTAGCGAGCATCGCTGTTACATCTGCGCTATCAAAGGCGGGAGCAACTTCCACAACATCGATACCAACAACTGGAAGTTCGATACAGATTCGGCGAACCGCTTCTAGAAGTTCGCGAGAGGTCAATCCTCCGGGCTCTGGAGTACCAGTTCCTGGCGCCATCCCTGGATCAACTACATCGATATCTACTGAGAGAAAGACACCTACAGTCTCATCTGTGAGAATTCCAAATGATTCATCTAGAACTGCCTTGAGGCCACGGTTATGAATCTCTGTCATTTCATACGAGCGCATCTTCTGATCGCGCATCCACTTAAGAGTTGCATCTTCTGGCCAGTATCCACGTAGGCCGACCTGTAGGAAACGATCTCCTCGAACAGCACCGGATTCAATAAGTCGTCGCATAGGTGTTCCATGGCCAACGAGAGAACCATTTTGCAAGTCACCGGTATCAGCATGTGCATCGAAGTGAATCATTGAGACTTTGCCTTGGCCGCGATGATCTGCAATGCCTGCAACGTCTGCAGATGTCACCGAGTGGTCGCCGCCAAGCACAAGGGCAATTGCGCCAGCGCGTGAAATCTTCTCTGTCGCCGCGCGCAGAATTGCCAAGCACTTTGCAAGATCATCAGAAGGCATCATTAAATCGCCAGCGTCAAGGACTTTGAGGTCCTTTAATCCATCCACACGAAGCGCCATATGTGGGCGTTCTCCGTCATGAGGAAGGTAATCAGTGCCGCGGATAGCCTGCGGGCCAAACTTTGCTCCAGAGCGATATGACGTACCGGCATCGATTGGCGCACCAACGATGATCACATCAGCGCCTTCATAACTCTTTGGATCATCCAAATCACAACGAGGGACCCCAAGAAATGTGAAATCAGGTCCATACATATTTCCAATATTTGCCATCGTGATTTAACCGTCCTTAACAGTTTTTCGGGTGCTATAAAGGCTTGCAAATGTTGCCAGCAGCAGACATGAAACGATGACAATTAAACTCTGTGAAATCGTCACTTCTGGAACTTCCAGGCCAAAGACTTCATGAACGCCTACTGCATGGAAAGCGTGGAAGACTAACTTAAATCCAATAAAGGCCAGAATGGCAGAGAGTCCCTTGCCGATATAGATCAAACGAGTCATCAACCCACCAATTAAGAAGTAGAGCTGGCGAAGACCCATCAGGGCAAAGATATTTGCCGTAATAACGATGTAGACATTTTGCGTAAGGCCAAAGATTGCCGGAATCGAATCAAGGGCGAAGAGTAGGTCAGTCATGCCGAGCGCAAGTAGTGCGATGGTGAAAGGCTTCAGCCCTTTGGCGCGGAGAAAACGAATGATGCGACTTTCATCATCTTCCACCTCGGCACCATGGGAGCTCTCCATAAAGAGCGTTACTGCGGTATAGATGAGGAATCCGCCGAAGATAAAGAAGACCCACTCAAATTGTTCGATTGCTGCCTTTCCCAGAGTAATGGCAATGACACGCAAAACCAGGGCAATCAGGATTCCGATAAGAAGAGCGAGTTGTTGCTTCTGCTTATCAATCTTGAGACGAGTAAGGATGAGTACAAAGACAAAGAGGTTATCGAAAGAGAGCGAGTATTCAGTCAGCCAGCCAGCGAAAAACTCTTGTTGCTCCTGTGCTCCGAGCCACTGGCTCAGATTGAGCCCAAATAAAACTGCGAGAGAGACATAGAAGAGGCTCCAAGCAGTAGCCTCTTTCATCGAAGTATCCTTATGGCGCCTTGATACAGCCCAAGCAAAATCGAGGGCGATGATGATCAGCAACGCTGAGATCGTGATTATCCAGTTGGTCGTCGAGATAACTGCGGTACTTGCGGTCTGTTCCATGGCATCCATCATTCTCATTAAACCAGCCTAACATCGACCTTTCGCTGCGCTTGTAAGCCAGCCAACACGCTGCCTTTTGATTTGCTTGAGCATTGGTTGCAACCTACTATTTGCCAAAGTTAAGGGGAGTACCTCGTTCGGCATCTTCGTCAATACGGATAGAAATATCCCGGAGCTGCGACCACTGTGGTGGTTGAGGGAGACCTTGGCGCCATGGCCCCTTTAACGAATAGGTGAAATCAATGACCGAATCTCTCTCCATGAACGTATCTCTTACGACATGGGCAATTGTTATTGCAGCAATCGTTCTTCTGATCGTGATCGATCTTTTAACAGTGAGTAAGAAGCCCCATGAAGTCATGTTTAAAGAAGCTGCGACTTGGTCCATCTTCTATATCGGAGTCGCCGTTGCATTCGGTGTTTGGGTCTGGCAAACAGCGGGTTCACAATTTGGTACCGAGTACTTCGCCGCATACCTCGTAGAGAAATCTCTCTCTGTAGATAACCTTTTTGTATTCATTATTATTCTGGCGCAATTTGCGGTGCCTTCTATCTACCACCAGCGCGTTTTGATGTTCGGCGTGATTCTTGCACTCATTTTGCGTGCAATCTTTATCGCAGTTGGCGCAGCAGCTCTTGCAGCATTTAGCTTTACTTTCGTTATCTTCGGAGCAATTCTTATCTGGACCGGTGTCGGCCTCTTCAAGCACTGGGATGAAGATCCAACTCCAGAAGATAACTTCCTCGTGAAGATCATCCGCAAGCGCGTTCCAATGACAGATGAGTTCCATGAGTCAAAGGCATTCATCAAGATTGACGGTAAGCGAATCGCAACCCCGATGTTCACTGTACTTATTGCTATTGCATCGACAGATCTACTCTTTGCCCTCGATTCAATCCCGGCAACATTCGGTGTCACTCAAGAACCGTTCTTAGTCTTCGCTGCTAACGCTTTCGCACTCCTTGGTCTTCGTGCGCTCTACTTCTTACTCAAGGGCTTGCTCGACAAGTTGGTCTATCTATCACTCGGTCTATCAATCATCTTGATGTTTATCGGCGTGAAGTTGATTCTTACCTTCGCACATGAGGTTTGGTATGACGTACCAAAGATTCCTACCTTGATTAGTTTGGCTGTTATCGGAGCAATCTTGGTGATCTCAACTGTTGCTAGCTTGATTAAGACCAAGAAGGACCCATCTGCTCATGCTCACGCTGGTCGCGTTACCGGTGGAGATGACCACAAGGGCAAGAACGAGAGTAAGTAAGGGGCATTTTTCTCCTTCCTTACTTACCTCTATCCTTATCCGTAGAAGAGTCGCCTGGATCACCGCGTTATTACGCAAGTAATGCCGAGGAAAGTCCGGACTTCACAGAGCAAGGTGGTGGGTAACGCCCACCCGGAGCAATCCGCGGGATTAGTGCAACAGAAAGCAAACCGCCAACATCTAGCTTGCTAGAGGTTGGTAAGGGTGAAACGGCGGTGTAAGAGACCACCAGTAATTGCAGCAATGCAGTTAGCTATGTAAACCCCACCTGAAGCAAGACCAAGAAGATAGTGCGTTGCTCGCGCTCAAGCTATCGGGTAGGTCGCTCGAATCTGTAAGTAATTACAGATCTAGATGGATGGTGATCCGTTCGCAAGAACGACAGGATCCGGCTTATAGGGCGACTCTTCTTTCTTTAATGTTGTTTGAGCAAAGACAATGCCGTTTTCATGGTTCCAGGATTTCCATCGCCAAAAACAATAACGTGCGTTTTGGATTCCAGATTTATCCAACTCTCTGTCCTCGCACCGAAGGTTCCGCCGTTGTGGCCGACAATCTTCTCATCCAAGAGGTAGTGCCATGCAAGCCCTACGGCAGTTCTTTTATTTTGATACCTGATCTTGAATGTTTCAATGAACGCTCCAGCAAGCGGATGCAACTTGTACTGCGAAGCAAGCAAGAACTTTGATAAATCTGATGCGCTCATTCGTAGTCCACCCATACCTGCAAAAGAACCGAAATGCCAAGGGCCAACCTCTTTATTGCGGGAGTGACCCTGTCGCAAGCCTTCATCTGTAAATGTTGCAGAACTCAATCCAATCGGAGCAATGATCTCTTGCATGAGCAAATCTTCATAGGTCTTACCTGTGACTCTTTCTAGCGTGAAACCAAGCAGTCCAAATCCATAGTTTGAGTAACGAGGGCGACCTGCCCCAGGAATTGACTTAAGCTTGGTTTCTTGAATGGCACGAAGGATTCGTTCCTCATCAAATGCTGAATATGGA
>JBFYOW010000062.1:0-6529 GCA_041303595.1 Actinomycetes bacterium | reverse complement strand
CTTGGCTGCATCAGTTGCACTCTTTAGAGATAGTGCATCAGAGACGCTTAATGGAATCGGTGGATTGACATCGGTAACAGGTGGATCTTTCCCAGCCCGCATCTGGACCGCCTTTATGAAGGGCGCACTGCGAAATGAGCCAGTATTGGAATTTCCACAGCCTGCAAATATCGGTGGCCTCGATCCAATTGTGATGACAAGTGGCGGCACCCAGACAATGAAGAAGTAAGAGCGCCACCTCTATGCGCGTAAGTACTCGCGTAGTAATTCTCTTGGCGATAATTGCTTCTCTCTTCTCTTTTGCAAAATTTAACCAATGCGCAAGTACAACCTGGGCTGGGCCAAACCAATACATCCACGCTTGTTATAGCGATTTACCGGCGCTCTTTAGTGAACGCACATTTGGTAGTGGCGGTTGGGTGTTTAGCGGTGGAGAGCAGGCTGCCGAGTATCCAGCACTGCAAGGTTTAGCGATGTGGGCGAGTGCAAAGGTTTCACCCGATGGCCCGGTGAGTTACTTTAATTTCAGTGCAGTTTTACTTGCCTTGTTATTTATCTACTCGGCTTACTTGATCTATCGAATGAAACCAGAGATCGCAGTTGTATATGCGTTGGCACCCACAGGGATTCTTGCCCTTTATATCAATTGGGATCTCTGGGCGATTCCAATGATGTTACTTGCGATATATTGGTTTGACCGAAAGAGAGAATATGCAAGCGCAGTAATTCTTGGAGTATCAATTGCAACAAAGTTCTTTCCGATTGTTCTCTTACTGCCAATTCTCATTATCTACATCCGTCGCCATCAGACCAAGCGCGCCATCGAATACTTAGCTCTCAGCCTCGGCACATTTATTGCAATTAATATTCCCTTTGCTCTCACAACACCAGAAGGTTGGTGGCGTTTCTATTCTCTCAACCTAGATCGTGATGCAGATTGGGGATCACTCTGGTATGCCTTGAGCGTCTTTGGAATTAACTTGGCAAATATAAATTACCTTTCTATTCTTACACTCCTTATTGGCGTGGCAGTAGTTGCAATATTTCTCTTACAGACGAGAGAAGTTTTAACACTTGCCGAAAGTTCGCTCTATATCTTTATCGTCTTACTTACAGTGACAAAGGTGTATTCACCTCAATACGTTCTCTGGTTAGCGCCACTGGTTCTCCTTGCACTTCGTGATAAACGAGATCTCTCTTGGTTCTGGTTCTGGCAGGTTGCAGAGGTTGCCTATCACTTAGCAATTTGGCAGCACTTGGCGCTATTGACCGGAGCTACATTTGGATTACCGGTAAAGGCATATGCGGCAATCGCACTCTTTAGAATCGCCGCATCAATTGCCTTAGCCATTGCCCTGGCAAGACGCCATCGCTCTGGGGGCTTATTGGAAGCTAGCCGCTGGCCTGAATACCCGATTTAAAGGGCGCAAATTCCGCCTAAATTTCTCCTTTCTAGCGGTGAGAGTTACCCTTAACCTCCTGCTTTAAAGGGCCAACCGGCTCCTGCAAATCAGGTTTTTAACCCTCCTGTCACGGAAATACCGTGGCCGTCTTAGTCCAGAGGAGGTCGGGTTAACACATGCGTCACTATGAACTCATGATCATTCTTGATCCAGATCTAGAAGAACGTACAGTCACACCATCACTTGAGACTTATCTCAAGATCATCAAGGATTCCGGTGGAGTCGTCAACAAGCTCGATGTTTGGGGCAAGCGTCGTCTCTCATTCGAAATCAACAAGAAGCCAGAAGGCATCTACGCAGTTGCAGATATGAACTGTGAGCCAGCGGCAATCAAGGAGCTTGATCGTCAGCTTAACTTGAACGAATCAATCCTTCGCACAAAGGTGATGCGTCCCGAGTAATCGGTAAAAATCATCCACATCTACGGAATTGCTTCCAAAGTTTGTGGGTGGCGGCGAGTAACTTAATAGCACGGACTCAACCAGTAGAAAACCCCAGAGAAGAATAGAAGGAGCAAAAAATGGCAGCAGGAGATACAACAATCACATTGGTCGGCAACCTCGTTGACGATCCAGAGCTTCGCTTTACCCCTTCAGGTGCAGCGGTAGCAAAATTCCGCGTTGCTTCAACCCCTCGTTACTTAGATAAAGCTACGAACGAGTGGAAAGATGGCGAGAGCCTCTTCCTTCAATGCAATATCTGGCGTCAAGCTGCTGAGAATGTTGCTGAGTCATTGACTAAGGGAATGCGCGTCATTCTTACTGGTCGTCTCAAGCAGCGTTCATATGAGACAAAAGAAGGCGAGAAGCGCACAGTATTTGAGGTAGAAGTTGATGAAGTTGGTCCATCACTCCGTAATGCAACAGCTAAGGTCACTCGTACCCAGCGTGCTGCAGGCGGAAATGCGGGCGGCGGATTCTCAGCACCAGCTGCTGATTTCAACGACGATCCTTGGGCTGCAGCTTCAACGTCACCAGCCGGCGGCGGATGGGGATCTCCATCTACAACCGACGAACCACCTTTCTAAATCCGATAACAAACCATTCCTAACTGTAAGAAGTTAGGGCCCGAAAAGGAGCACCATAATGGGAGCAAGAAATAACCGTAACCTCAAAGAGGTTAAGAATAAGGGCGCAAAAGCAGCTGCTCTTAATAAGAAGTTCAAGAAGAAGCCTTGCAGCTTCTGCCGCGATAAGGTCACATATATCGATTACAAAGATATCGCGACCCTTCGCAAGTACATCTCAGATCGCGGAAAGATTCGCGCTCGCCGCGTCACAGGCGCATGTACACAACACCAGCGCGCAGTAGCTACAGCTGTTAAGAACAGCCGTGAAGTAGCACTACTGCCTTACACATCTTCAGCGCGATAAGGGGGACTGACTACTATGAAGCTCATTCTTACTCGTGAAGTTGCAAAGCTCGGCACAGCCGGTGACGTTGTAACAGTTAAAGATGGATATGCACGTAACTTCCTACTCCCACGCGGTGCAGCAATTGCCTGGACCGTTGGTGGAGAGAAGCAGATCGAAGGCATCCGCCGTGCACGTGCTGCACGCGAGGTTCGCGATATCGATCACGCTAAGGAGATCAAAGCAGCTCTTGAAGCCGCAAAGATCTCTGTTGCAGTTAAGACAGGTACAGCAGGTCGCCTATTCGGTTCAGTAACCGATAAGGACATTGCTGCAGCTATCAAGTCTGTAACAAAGCTCGATATCGATCGCCACGCGATCAAGACAACAGGTCACATTAAGAAGACAGGTAACTACTCTGTAAAGGTCTCACTCGGACACAATGTTGTCGCGACTGTCTCTTTCTCAGTAACAGCTGCTTAATTTCTTAAGGCGAAAGGCCCGTACTCCTTCTGGGGTGCGGGCCTTTCTCATCTCTCAATTCTCATTGCGTGAGATAGCAATAAAAGATTTCTCTCCACAGAAATCCCCGCCTAGCGGCGGAGTTATCCACACTTTATCCCCAGGAATCCACACTTTATCCCCAGGAATCCACACAGGAAGTGGCGCTTTACCCACAGCGCCGTACACAGGGTGGTTAGTAATTGTCGGTGCGGGAAGCCACTATTGCCCACGTGAGCATCGCAGAATTCCCATCCAATACCGGCGGCCGAGGTCAACAGAACACTGTTGGCGTCGAATTCGAACGTACCCCGCCGCAGGATCTTCAGGCAGAGCAATCTGTTCTCGGCGGAATGTTGCTCTCTAAAGATGCAATTGCAGATGTTGTTGAAGTTCTACGTTCACGCGATTTCTATCGCCCTGCACACGAGTTAATTTTTGAAGCTGTTCTAGATTTATACGGTCGCGGTGAACCAGCAGATGCAATTACAGTTTCAGCAGAGTTAACAAAACGCGGTGAAATTGCACGAGCAGGTGGCGCGCCATACCTCCACACTTTGATCTCATCTGTTCCCACTGCAGCTAATGCGGGTTACTACGCAAAGATTGTTCTTGATCATGCAATCATGCGACGACTTGTTGAAGCAGGAACTAAAGTTGTGCAACTTGGATATGATCAAAATGGTGAAGTCGATGATGCAGTCGACGCAGCACAAGCAGAGATCTATGCAGTTACCGAACGTCGTTCATCAGAAGATTATGTACAGCTAAATACTTTGCTCCCACAAGCTCTCGATGAGATCGAGGCGATTGCTAAGGGTGGCGGAGTTGAAGGTGTAATGACCGGCTTCCGTGATCTCGATAAGTTAACTCACGGACTTCACCCAGGAAATATGATTATTGTTGCAGCGCGTCCTGCAGTTGGTAAGTCAACGCTCGGCCTTGATATCGCGCGTTATGCATCTATTCACGAAAATAAAGCTGCAGTTATCTTCTCGCTTGAAATGTCAAAGTCAGAAATCACAATGCGTATGTTGTCATCAGAGGCCCGTGTTGGTCTTAACAATATTCGCTCTGGTCAATTATCTGATGATGAGTGGGCAAAGCTTGCACGTCGCATGGGCGAAATCTCTGATGCTCCACTCTTTATCGATGATTCACCAAATCTTTCTATGATGGAGATTCGTGCAAAGGCGCGTCGCCTAAAGCAGCGCCACGATCTCAAACTTATTGTTATCGATTATCTACAGCTGATGACATCAGGAAAGCGAGTAGAGAACCGTCAACAAGAGGTATCTGACTTCTCTCGCCAAATTAAGTTGATGGCAAAAGAGCTTGATGTGCCTGTTATTGCTATCTCTCAGCTCAACCGTGGACCTGAACAACGTACCGATAAGAAGCCGATGCTCTCTGACCTTCGTGAATCAGGTTCTATCGAGCAGGATGCTGACGTTGTTATCTTGCTTCACCGTGAAGATATGTATGACTCACAGAACCGTGCCGGCGAGGCTGATCTCATCGTTGCTAAGCACCGTAACGGACCAACGCGAACAATTACAGTGTCAGCTCAACTCCACTTTGCGCGCTTCTTCGATATGGCCGAGAGCCAACAACCTCGCAATTGGAATGAACCCGCATCGCCACCAGCGACAGCACCTGCTGGCTATGTACCTGAATCTCCCTACGGTGATCAACAACCATCTGAATCCGGAGATGGTGGTTGGAACGAATAGTTCCAACCGTTGAAAACTTTAGGGAAACTTTTTACTTATACCGCGCTCGACTTAGAGCGATCAGCAAGATAGACGCCGACGAGCACGATGCTTGCTCCAATAATTTGGATGAGATCCCAACTCTGACTTAACCAAATCCATGCAAAAGCTGAAGCTAGGACCGGCTCGAGCATTCCAATCACACTACTCTTTGATGCGCTCAGAAGTGAGAGACCTGTAATCACAAAAATATAAGGAACGATTGTTCCCATCACAATCACCCAGAGCAGCAGAGCCCAACCAGGAAATAAGGTGCCTGCAAGGTAACCATGGATATCCATCTGCCTAGTAAAGATTTCTGTGGGAAATTCCCAAAGCGGTAGAACGAAGGCCCAGAACGCGGCTGCGACAGTGATTCCTAAAACTGTTGCACTTAACGGCGAACGGTTCTTTAAAACTTTCTCTCCCATTAAGAAGTATGCGGTCAATGCAAATGCACTGCCGAGCGCACCAGCGGTACCTAGCAGATCAAAGGCGAAACCTTCCCAGACTTTGGCTACGAGAATTAATCCTGCAAGTGCGAGTGCAATCGCAACCCACATATCCCGGGCGACAAATCCTTTGCGGACATATTTAATCCAAAGAACCACCCAGATAGGTGCGGTGAATTCGAGAATAAGAACAAGGCCGAGCGGTAACCCACGCTCGATCCCGAGGAAATAACCAACATTTACCAGGGCAAAGCCAACGATTCCGTAAGCAAGAAGGAGAGGAATTTCTTTACGTGAAAATTTCAACCAATCTCTGCGTTTTACTAACGCAAAAGCAAGGAGAATCAGAGCGGCGGCAATTGCGCGAATCTGCGCCAACCGAAACGCGGACATATGTTCTAGTACAACGGTCGAAAAGATTCCATTAACTGAAAATGTGAGAGCCCCCAATAAAAGATAGAGCTCGCCGCGATGGTTCTTTAACATCGGGCGAGCCTATCTTAATTGCCTATTATTACTAGGTACTACGCGTTAGTACTTGTTGAACTAGAAAGCACCCTCAGGTAGATCCATGATGGTGTTATCAGTTGCTTCAACAATCTTGCGATCTGCAGTGATATGTGGAAGTACGTTATGGACAAAGAAGTTAGCCGCAACAATCTTGCCGGTGTAGAAATCCTTATCCTTACCGGTCGCAGTAGGGAGCTTCTCAGCAGCGATATCTGCTTGGCGAAGGAGCAACCAAGAGATGATGATGTCGCCCACTGCCATCAAAGCACGAGATGTATTGAGGCCTACCTTGTAAATCTCTTTTGCATCTTCCTGTGATGCCATTGCATGACCAACAAGAACTCCGATGATTCCATTGAGATCACCTAGTGCTTTCAATAGCGCTTGCTTCTCATCGGCATTAGCACCACCGGATTCAGCAAATGCTTGAATCTCTTTACCGAGTCCACCAAGTGCCTTACCACCATCCTTTACAACCTTACGGAAGAAGAAGTCGAGAC
>JBFYOW010000061.1:0-6756 GCA_041303595.1 Actinomycetes bacterium | reverse complement strand
TTTAGGGATCTCGCATATTCTGGATATGCCAATTTTCTGGTTGAAGCAGAGGGTGAAACACTCTCGCTTCGAATCTCCAAGAAGGGGGTTCCGCTCTTCTCTCGAAGCAAGAATCAGTTGCAGCGAAACCTCAGCCACGATAAATCAAAAAAGCGACTACTTGATCCGAGCGATCCATATTTGCGCGAGGTTGGAATTGCTGATTCGCATGGAGTTATCAAGCCTTCAAAAATGGATAAGTACAAGCAGGTAGAAGAGTTTTTACGATTACTCGTGCCAACACTTAATGATGCCTTAGCCGCCGGACATATAAGCACGCCAACAGATTTCAATCCATTGCAGGTAGTTGATTTAGGTTGCGGTCACGCTTACTTAACATTCGCTGTGCATCAGTATTTAAAGAGCGAAGGTATTCCAGTTAAGGTGGTTGGCATCGATGTGCGACCAGCTTCCCGAGATCGCAATAACGCAATTGCAAAATCGCTGGGGATTCATGAGTCAATCACATTCTTGGCAGAAGAAATTGGCGCAACTTCTCAAACTCGGGCAGATGTGGCGATTGCACTTCATGCATGCGATACCGCCACCGATGATTCAATAGCTTGGGCAGTCAACGGTGAAGTTCCACTTGCTCTCTTCGCACCTTGTTGTCATCACGATATCCAGGCTCAAATGAAAATCGCTCCAGAGCCTTGGTCGCTCGTGACTCGTCACGGCATCATGCGCGAACGTTTGGGTGATTTGATTACTGACTCACTTCGCATTCAGCTGATGAAACTTCATGGCTATCGTGTCGATGCCATAGAGTTCATCGGCGGCGAACATACCCCTCGAAATCTCATGATTCGAGCGGTCAAGACTGGAGCAGAGCCAGAAAAAGGCGAAGTTGAGCGGTATCAATCGATGATTTCAGAGTGGGGAATAACGCCCGTCCTTGCGGCGAAATTGAACCGTTAGACTTTACTCATGTCTAAGGTCCTTGCATCTCTGCCTGTCGGAGAAAAAGTTGGAATTGCTTTCTCGGGAGGGCTCGATACATCAGTAGCGGTCGCATGGATGCGCGATAAGGGAGCAGTTCCATGCACCTACACCGCAGATCTTGGCCAATACGATGAAAGTAATATCGAGACCGTTCCCGACCGAGCAAAAGAGTATGGCGCCGAGATTGCACGTCTGATTGATTGCAAGACTCCACTCGTTGAAGAAGGCTTAGCCGCAATAGCTTGCGGCGCTTTCCATATTCGATCCGGCGGCAAGCAGTACTTCAACACAACTCCACTCGGTCGTGCCGTCACCGGCACTCTGCTGGTCCGTGCAATGCTCAGCGACAACGTTGAAATTTGGGGAGATGGCTCTACCTATAAAGGTAACGATATTGAGCGTTTCTATCGTTACGGTTTGCTTGCAAATCCAAATTTGAGAATCTACAAGCCATGGCTTGATGAAGCTTTTGTGCGCGAACTTGGCGGACGTAAGGAAATGTCTGAATGGTTGGTAGCTCACAACTTCCCTTATCGCGATAGCGTTGAGAAGGCGTATTCGACAGATGCAAATATTCTTGGTGCAACGCATGAGGCCAAGAACCTCGAGCAGCTCGATGCATCTATTGAAATTGTGACTCCAATCATGGGAGTGAAGTTCTGGGACTCATCTGTAAATATTCCTTCCGAAGATGTTCGAATTCAATTTGTACAAGGCCGCCCCGTTGCGATTAACGGCAAGGACTTCTCTGATGTTGTCGCTCTCATGCAAGAGGCGAATGCAATTGGCGGTCGTCATGGATTGGGTATGGCAGATCAAATTGAGAACCGAATCATCGAAGCGAAGTCACGTGGAATTTATGAAGCTCCAGGAATGGCGCTCCTCTTTATCGCTTACGAGCGCTTAATTAGTGCAATTCACAACGAAGATACCATTGCAAATTACCATGCAGAGGGTCGCCGACTAGGTCGCCTACTCTATGAAGGACGTTGGTTAGATCCACAAAGCCTAATGCTCCGTGAATCTCTTACTCGCTGGGTCGCATCAGCAGTTACAGGTGAAGTCACTCTGCGGCTGCGTCGTGGCGATGATTACTCTGTTATCAATACTTCAGGTCCTGCACTTAGCTATCACCCCGATAAGTTATCTATGGAGCGCACAGAAGATGCAGCTTTCGGTCCTACAGATCGAATCGGCCAATTGACAATGCGAAACCTTGATATCGCAGATACTCGGGCAAAATTAGAGATGTACCGCGACCAAGGTCAACTTGGCGGGGGAGAGTTCAAGTTGATTCGTCAACTCGAAGATTAAAAATGTTGAAAGTATTCGGCGGTCAGAAGGCAGTACTCATTGCTGGACTTTCATTTCTAGCACTTGCGGTTCTTCATGTACCCGACCCGCTCTTTCGCTATATTTTTGACAAGAATGCTCCGGTTCAATTCTTCACATTGCTGGTTATCGCTACTGGCTTCTCACTATTCATTGCGCTGAAATATCATCGCTTTCGCTTCCCAAAGATGGTGCGCTACGGCGCTCTTGCGCTCATTGCATCTCAGCTCGTCTCTGTTGTCATGAGCGGAAATTTGATGGGCTCCCTGATTGGTGATGCTGGGCGATTTGTTGGGGCTGCGAGCACTTTCGCCCTTCTTGCAGTCTCGGTTTTTCATACCCAATTCAAATATGAAGCATTTCTCACGCTCCTCAAGTTCTATATCGCTGCAATTGAAATAGTCGTTTTTATTGGCATTGCACAGCACTACAAATTAATTGAGCTGCCCGGGGATCATGGCATGACAGCCACTCTCGGAAATCTCGATTTCTTCGCAGCTTTCGTTGGTACTTCGCTACCCTTATTGATTCTTCTAGCCGTGGAGAGTGGAAAGAAATTACGCGCAGCGCTGATTTTTGCGGCACTTCTCAATATATATGCGCTCTGGCTAGCTGGACCTCTACAAGGTTATTTGGATATTGCCTTTACCGCACTCGGGGGATTGATCCTGCTGGTGAGAAAGTTCCTGCCTCGACGTTCCATGACGCTCAATGTCCGTACCTTCTTGGGAACGTTTGGATTAATTATCTGGGCTGAGTTTATTTTCCTTATGCCATTCCTCGGGGACTTTGTTCCCGTTCTCGGTAATGATGTCCAAGTAAAGATTCGTTCAAATTTCTGGCTAGCGGGAATGCGCCAATTCTTTGATCACCCATTTATCGGTGTTGGCCCAGATCAGTACGGAAATTACTACGAGCAGTACCGCACATTAGAAGATGCTCAAAAGTATTCAAGCATCTTGAGCAATGATGCACACTCCGCCTCTGTACAGACCTTAGCTACTGTTGGAATATTTGGAACGTTAGCATTTATCTTCCTCTTAACGTTGGTTATTCGATCGCTCTTTATCCTTTGGGATTCAAATCGCATCAACCGACGCGTGATTTTCCTCCTCGGTCTCTACCTCTTTGTTTATCTCACTAATTCTTTTGTTAGCCCATTTACCTTGTCTCACAAGTATCTATTCTGGGCAGTATGTGGCTTTATCGTCGGTGAGGCCTATAGAGCACCAGCATGGAAATCTCTCCGTGAAAATTCAATGAAGTATTCAGCCTTCTCAGGCGCGGTAATTTTGGCGATTGTTGCGTCTCTCTTCGCGCAAGCACAAGTTAATTACATAACCACTATTGAAAATTATGCTTTAAAGAAGGGTGGGGCTGTTAATTTCAGTCGCTCATCAGTTCTTCCATGCTTTATGTATTTCGATGCAAAGTTATTGGTTCAAAAGAGCGTCAGCGCAGAGTCAGCTTTCCAATTAGCACTCGATGAAATTGATGTTCACCCGCGATGCGTATCGGCTCAAATGGAGCTCACCCGCACCGTTGTTAATTCTGGCCAGATGACCAATCTTGCTCAATTGGTATATCGCCTCTATGAACTGGCGCCTGCTAGATCCGAGAGCATCTCCTACGGCATGTACTACGCCAATAGAGCGGGGGATGAGGAGTTCCGATTGCGCCTTGAAAAGACAATGAAGGCGCTTGGTCTCGTCTACATCCCAGGTTCATTGGGTTAGACCGAAGCCGCATAGAGAAGGTATATTTTGAGTATGTCTTTCGATGAGTTTGTAGACCGGTTAAAGGACCGTTTCTACAGCTATTGGCGCTCCGAAAAACGGTCTGTAAAGTTCCTATCTCGCTTTGCCGCGCTTGCTCTCTTCGGCGCAATCCTCTCGACTATCGCGCCAACTTTGGCGGATGAACTTTCAACAGATCCCACAATGCTCGAGCCGGTCGTTCAAAGTTCTGAAACAACAAGCACAATCACAATCTCCGAGACCCCCACAGCCGCTCCAAGTGAAGCGCCTTCGCCCTCCCAATCTCCAGAGCCGGTGGTATCTCGCCCACCGGTATCTACATCTAGCCCCGAGCCTCTCCCTGAATCAAGTGAGAGCGTCACAGTAGATGCGGCCGCTGAGCCATTAGCGATTCAGCCTAAATACACCGTGCGCGTACCGCCATCTGGGGCGATTGATCCACGTGCGCTCAACTATTTCTTGCCACATATCTTCGCCTCCCAAGATGATCCTGAGGTCGAATTCACGATGATTTGCGTTCGAGGAAGTTCTGGAATGCGCTTTGATGCGATGCAGAAAGGTGTCCCAAATAACTCCAATGAGGGCGCTGAGCACATCTTTGGCGACCAGAGCGGCTTACTGGTGATCTCAGCTGAGACCAATCGCTCAGTCAACCTTCTCAACTCTTACCAAGGACTCTTTATCTCATCCCTTGGCGGTGGCCTCTCTGGCCGCTCGCTCGCTTTGGACTTTGTTGCGGTGACCAAGCCGGTCGCCGACCCTGCCTTCTGCTCTGCCGCTAAATCTGGGGCGACTGTAACGTTGCGCCCTTTAGGCCTTGATATCTCTACAGTTAAAGGCGGCGGAAAGCTCAAATAGGGGTGACCCTAAAAGGTCATCTGAGGGTCGCGAAACCCTCTCCTTAACTTGAATTCTTGCAAACCCTCGGTCTAGGATGTGCCTCAGAATCACCCCTGGGCCAACCCCTAGGAGTGGTTACCGAGACGTAACTCTTGAAAGGAGCACTCGAATGACACTGCACTCACCATTGAGTGGTCCTGTTAATTCTGGTTTTGGCGGCGGCGGTAAGAAGTACAAATCAAAGATCGTATTAGGTGTTGCAGTAATGGGATTCATTCCATTCGTAATGTCAACATTTGCAGCAAGTGTGACTGTTGGTAACGGTGCACTTGAATTCGGTCAAGGTTCACAGCAAGCAATTGCTTGCGATGAAAAAATTTATATTGCAATGGGTCAAGAGTGGAAGGGCGCACCAGTTGAGAACGATCCTTCCGCAGGATTCTTCCGTGTTCGCGCTGTAACAGTTTCTAATCTTGATCTTGAAACATGTGCTGGCAAGAAGTTGCGCATCCGTTTGATTGATGGCACTTCACAAGAAATTGGCATTGGTCCAATTCCAGAGGCGAAGGTTCTACAAGTTTCTCTTCCTGCAGTTACACCTGTAAATAACATCAGTGATTCAACTGCACTATTGCTTACATATTTAACAGGTACAGGAAACACAATTTCTGGCACGCTGCTTGCAAGCGCTGCCGTATCTGTAAGCGGAACATCTATTTACGATGGAAGTGTTCTCTCTGCAAATAATGCAGATGTCACCTTCTTCATCGATCCAAGCGCTGCAACTGTCAACATTGATGGTCAGCTTGTATTCCGCACAACTGTCGAAACAATCGACAATCCATCAGCGCTCGCTGCAGCTGCGCCAAGTGCATCGCCAACAGCGACACCAAGCCCAACAGAAACAGCGACACCAAGCCCAACAGCAACGGCAACGCCGTAAAGAATTCCCGCTCAGCAATGAGTGGGCGTACCTGAACTTCGTACCACTTACGAAGTAAAGGTGTAATTTCAAAGTGGATCGTTAATTAGAATGGGGAATATAGGAATGGAAATCCTAAAGTTCGAGAACGCTCCGGCGCCTCGTAAAGCGGTTGCTAAGAAGAGCAACCTCAAGTCACTTGCTGGCCTTGCAACAGTTGCAGCGGTCGCAGTACTTGGCTCAACACTCGCAGCAAACATCTCACTCGGAACTGGTTCAACTCTTGAATTCGGTCAGGGTGTTCAGGTAACAGCTGCATGCGATAGCGCAATCACATTGTCACCAAAGGTGACTTTCGTTAACAACGCAACAAACCCACAGTTCTACTTCTCAACAGTCTCATTCTCAGGCGTAGATGCTCGAGTTTCTGGCTCAACAGAGGTTGCCGGTGGAACAGGTTGCCAAGGTCGCACACTTACTCTTAACGCATATGGTGATTCATCAGCGATACCAGTTTCATTTGCAACAGCATCAAATGCTCTTGTATCTGCAGCAACCATCGGAATCAACAACTCAACACCAACTACATCAGCAGGTTTCACTATTTCTGGTGTCAGTGGCACAAACACAGCGACATCATCATTTGATCTCGGCATCGCAATGCCTGCCGCGACTTCAGGTGCGATCTACAAGCTCACACTCCAGAGCTCTAACTAAAGGGACACTCCAACCCATTTAACGATTCCTAGTGCTTGGGTAGGGGCCACGAAAGTGAGCTCCTACCCAAGACACAAGGGAAGAGTTAAATAAATGGAGAAAAGCAACAGGTAAGAAGTAAGAGAGTTAAGAAAGAGAAAGAAGCGAATGAACCTACTCAAGCGTTACGAGAGCGATGACTTTGATGAGTCATATGCTTTTGACGAC
>JBFYOW010000060.1:0-6814 GCA_041303595.1 Actinomycetes bacterium | reverse complement strand
ACGGTTGTCCTCTTTACGCTTCTTAGGGAAAGTCCCTACCCTCATAGATTGGCTCACTTCAGTGGACATCGCCACAATCCAACCGTCCCCTTATCGGTGGGCAGTAGGAGTTAATCCACAAGTTTGAGATCTCGAAGGATCTTGTACATCTCCGTCTTTGTGCTTACCGGTACACCGGATGCGCGGAACTTCTCTTTGGCTCGGTCGATATATTGCTTGACCGTACTTGGTGCAACATTCATTCGTCGCGCAACAACTTCAAGCTTGAGTCCGCTGGAGTAAAGAATGATTGCCTTCTTCTCCTGCGCACTTAACTTGTCGGTGATGTTCTTAGTCTGAGTCAACGCTCGACCTAATACTGGAGAGATCCATTCATCACCCGAGAGAACACTGTCAATTGCCTTGCCGATATCTTCAATCGATGAATCCTTAGAAACAAAGCCGAGTGCTCCCATTGAGAAAGCGCTCTTAACTGACTCGAAGTTGTTGAGGGCGCTAATGACTAGGACCGGGATTCCCTGAGAAGAGAAGAGGGAGACAATCTCACTTGGCTGGCGACCATCACCGAGGTGTAGGTCGACCACTGCAATATGGGGTTTCTTCTTTGCGATGATCTCTTTAGCTTCATAGAAATCAGCGCCGGCGTAGAGAAGGCTCATCGATGGGAAAGCTGTGCGCAGATAGGACTTAAGCCCCTCTCGATAGAGAGGGTGGTCCTCCATCAGCACCGCATCAATGACTTCTGCCATGGGAAAAACTGTAGAAGCCTCAGCAAAAAGAATGGATGTCACGGGCGTCACTTTATTGGGGGACAACACCTCTTTTCTAGAGGGAAAATTATGGTGTCCCCCGATATGCCTACGACCAGAAGCAGAGCGTGACGCGAGCCTGACTTTAACCTTTACACATTGAGTTGCAGTAGCTCAAGCGACTATATGGATTGGATCGTCAATGCCTCGCGTAAGTTCACCCCTAGATAAGCGTGTTACAGCACGTTTTGGTGGTGTCCGCATCCGTATGCGCCGACGCGTACTTGTTGGCCTTGCAATGCTTCTTGGTGGACCGATCATTTCAACTTCGCTTGCAGCAACGCTCACAATCAACGGAACTGGAAATGCCGCCGTTGAATTTGGTCAAGGTTCGCAGGTGGCAGTTGGTTGCGATACAACAATAAATACCGCAATCACTGAAGTATGGGATTCAGCGACAACGCGCTTTAAAGTTGAATCGATTGTTCTCTCAAACCTCGATAACCGAGCAGCCGACACTGCAACGATTGTTAATAACCAAGGTTGTGGAAACAAAGCAATCAGAATCAGCTTGATTGATACCGCCACCACAGTCATGACTATTGGAAACGTGGACAGATCATCTGTGACCCTTATTGTGCCGACAATTGCGATAGGTAGCGTTGACACAGGTACCGCTAACCTGACAGGTGGTCAATTCAATGGCACTGCCAATGCACCAACTAGCGGCGCTAATGGAAATTGGCCAAGTTCGACCATTTGGTCGGCAGGATCTACAAATATGTTGGGAGGACGGGCATATATGAGCGCTGATGCAACAACGACCGGCACGCTCAAATATTTCCTACCAACCAACTTATCTATTGATCCAGGTCTAGTACTTCGCGTAGCACTCGAAACTTTATAAAAAAGCCCAAAAGAAAAGAGAAGAAAATGAAGATGAAACTCAACCTAGGCGGTAAAGACGCAAAAGGTCTTCGCAGAGTAAAGCCATGGCAGGCAATTGTGGGCGTTATCGCGCTCGTAATGGTTCCTACACTCGGCAATACATTCGCGGGATCAATTGCTGTTAATACAAACCAGAACGTTGAATTCGGTCAAGGTATTGCTGCGACAGCTGCCTGCGATGACTCTGTGACAATCACACCATTCGCAAAGTATGTTTCGGCGCAAGCAAATTATTATTTAGAGACAATCACCGTCAGCGACATTAGATTTACTGATACAGCGACAGTGACAGATACAAACTGCCGTGGCAAGAAGTTCACCTTGCAGGTGCTCGACAATGCCAACGCCCTTCAGACCTGGTTTGCGACTGGTCAGTCAGGATTCGCAGTAACCGATTCGACTCAGAGTGGAAACACCATCGGTTCGAAGTCAAGCGGCCTCACTGTTATTCAGGCTGGAGCAAATACAACTACTGGAAGTTTAAGTTTCAAGATTGACTCTGAAACCGCGATCCTTGCTTCTCAGGTAAGTAAAATTCTCATTCAAACGAGCAATTAAACCTTACGAGTTGTAATTCAAAAGTAAATGTCAAAGAGAGAGTTATCCCTAGGGCTGGGGGTACCTCTCTCTTTGGATTTTAAGGACTCGCCTGCAGATGCAATGACTTTGATTACCGTCTCTGATGGTACGAGCGAGAAGAGTTTGCTTATCAGTCAGCGCGGAATGATCAGCGTTGATGCAGATAGTTATCTGCGAGCTCCGAAAGAGCGCTTGCGTCCAAAGCGACAAGGGCGACGAGAAATACTTGCAGCAGGAATGCAAGGAGCAGGATGGTTCTTTGCCGCGATTCTTTTATCATTTGTTTCATTGACAGCAACTGGCATGGTTTCTGCTCAAGTAATTCTTACAGGATCTATGGAGCCGACTCTATCTCCTGGCGATGTTGTTATTGAATTGTCAGCAGATCGCAAGAATCCAAAAGTAGGCGACATCGTCACCTACGTCGGCAAGAGAATTGATGGCACATCAGTTGGAACATTCACTCACCGCGTTATTGGTTTTGATGAGAAGAACAATCTCATCACGCAAGGTGATTCAAACCCAACACCTGATACTCAACGCCCAACTAAGGAAGATTTGATCGGAGTTGCGCTCTTCTCGATTCCGATGATTGGCTCGCTCTTATCTCCGAAGATGTTGATGATGCTCTTACTCGCCGGATTCGGTTTATGGCTCATTGTGGATGCCTTCCGAAGTGAAGATTAAATTACTTCTGGCGGTACTTCTCGCCACATTCTCAATTCAAAGTGCATCTGCTGCAGATGGCATTGTGGTCTTGTCCTGGGAGCGCGGTGTTGAGCAGAGCATCACCGTGGGCGGCGCAACTGATGGATCGCTATGGAACCTTGAGCTTCGCAGTCTTAATGGTGAGGGCCTGACCTTTAATCGCAGTTCTAGGAATGAAGATGGTTTCTACCTATATACCCTCGTGATTCCAGAGGATTTTCCGAAGGGAAGGTATGAGGTTTACTCATCTGCTCTCAATAGACCCGAACAACTCACAAGTTACGTAGAGATAGTAGATCGAAAAACTTTCGATCCATTAGCCGATGCTAAAAAACTCGGATATCTCGGCACCGTTGCCTTTGCCCTCTTTACTGCAATCGCCACTGCTCGTAGAGAAGATTTTGAAACTGTTGCAATTCGAAGGACGCGAGAAAACAGTGAGTCGGGCGATGATCGATCTGATCCGCTCTCAGTGAGTTATAAAGAGAATCTTATTGACCTCGAGAAGAGAGGCATCATTGATCGCATCGGGTACGGGCGGGTCGATTGGATGGCTCGCCTTGACGCGCTGAGATTTACTCTCTCTCACGCGCTACCTCGCACCTCGCCTTTGGCTGCGCGATATATTTCTGATGGATCTTGGGCGCAAGCGATCTTCGGACCACTTGTTCTCGTACTACCGCTTTCTGGAGTCGCAACCGGTATCGCACTTGCTATGGATACCGATATGACTCGCACTCTCGTGCCAGTAAATCTCACTTTGGTCTTAATCGGGATTGTGATCGGCATCTGTGATGCCTTTGCTGGCTTGGCGATAGCACTCACCTATGCGTTCTGGGCTCTTGTATCAGGAAACATCGTCAATGCCATCGATCTCCGAACAGTTCTAGCGATAGTGATGATCTTCTCGGCCCCATTGTTATTGGTTGGAACAATTAGACCGCTTCGTCGAGAGCCAGGAATGTGGAGCTTCACTGAGCGTTTGACCGACGTTGTTGTTGTGGGCGTTTTGGCGACAGTAGTGACAAGAGCGCTCTTTGTAAGTCTCGATAATTTCTCTCGTCAAACCACTGTCTTGTCGACCTATGCCACTTACTTTGCGATTATCGCAGGAGGCGCGGTTGTCATTCGTTACATCATTGAAGATATCACTGCGCGAATTGCACCTGCGCGTCTTAACTACCTAATCCCTACTTCGATTCCTGCGCAAGAGTTCTCATTCTTTGCAGGTGCAGTTGCCATCAAAATTTCAATCTTTGTTCTCTTTCTGGTTGGCTTGTTTGGCTACTCATGGCAGCTTTTGATCGGCCTAGCAATCTTGGTTCTTATCGAGATAATGAAGTTCTTTAAAGATTCCTTTCCAAATTCACCATTCCTCTACCAAGTATTGCCTTCCGGAATTCCGCAGATGGTAGCGATGGCGCTGATAGGCGTACTCACCACGTCATGGGCAGAGGGACTTCCACTCGTTGCAGAAGATCGCGCACGTACGATATTTGTGATTGTCAGTATTCCTAGTTTCCTGATATCACTTCTCAAATTCTTCGGACGCAATCCTTCAGCAGGTGACGTCAAGTGGTACTGCCGTCCAAGACTCCGATTTATCTACTTCTTATTCGGTCCCGCTATGGTCGCACTGGCCTTAGGTCTTCAGCTTGGAGTCATCTAATGATGAAACGTGAATTTACAACTCCACTTGATTGGGAGAATAAGAATTATTACAAGGTTCTCGATATTTCGATTGATGCAACCCAAGAGCAGATTAAGCGCGCCCACAGAAAGCTCATTAGAGTTTTTCATCCAGATGTAAATAAATTAGAAGATCGCAACCAGAAGTTCATAGACATTACAGAGGCCTATGTAACTTTAGGAGATCCATTCTTACGCGATAAATATGATGAGTATTTCTTAGGTGTGGATTACAAGCGCCCAACGAAAGAACCAAAGCGCCGCAAGAGCGCATTTCCGCTCATTATTCGTACCTTCATCTTCATTCTTGTCTTACTGATCCTGCGCAATCTCGGCATCGTTGGACCAATGGATTCTTTGCAGGTTGCTTTAGGTGAAACTTCGACAGCTACCTCTGCACAATCTGGAGGAACGTCGCGTAACCCAATTTACTTTACGGGCAATAACAATCAGATGCTCGCACTCCTTGTCGGAGCACAGGGGGAACCTGGTGTTGCCGGTGTTGCCGGTCGAGATGGATTTATCGGACTCAACGGTTATCAAGGAAAAGATGGACTCTCTGGCGCACCTGGTCCTGCTGGAGCACGAGGTGCAGATGGCGCACGAGGTGTAGATGGTGTTATTGGTAAAGATGGCACCGAAGGTGAGCAAGGGCCAATAGGTCCGGCAGGAGCACCAGGACCTGCAGGACCTGCCGGTGCTACCGGTCCAGCTGGTCCACCAGGACCTGGTACTGGTGTTGCACTTGAAGCAATTGGTATTGGTGATCCCAACTGTGCGCTTGGTGGAACGCGATTTACCACTCAAGATGGAACGATTTATTACGCATGTAATGGACGCGCAGCTGGTGGAGCAATTGGTTCTGGCGGTGGAACGAATGCTTTCTATGTCGTCGCCGCGACCTTTGGTATTTCAAACTGCGATCCTGATGGAGTTCGAATGACTTTGTACTCCGATTACTCCAATGGAGATTTCTTCGTTACAGGTATCGGTATCAGCGAAGTTGATGGACGTTGTAATAATTCTGAGTTAACTGCAATTATTAACGTGAAATCTACAGGGCCTAAATACGGCGCAGCGACGACATATGCGCTTAATGACATTATTCAATGTAACGCCACTATGGTTTTAGCAGCTAATCAAACCGATAATGCTGTTTCGTTGACTGACTCAGATTGCTTTAATAAAGATCCTGATCCCTCAAAAGTCCTCTTTAAATTAAGCGAACTAAGCTCAAGAGATGTCAGTGAAGAAGAAGGTGGATTGGCAATCCAGATTTCATCATCATGATCAATCGAGCCTTACGCATAACAATCTCAGCCGCTTTACTAGCGACCGGATTGAGTTTTGTGGCTGCACCTCCAGCTAAAGCAACTAATGCTGCTTGCGTTCTCAATACTGATTACACAGAAACTACGGTTGCCGATTCTGTCACCCTTACCTTTACCAACACCGCAGGTACTTGTGATTGGACTCTTCCATCTACCGTAACAAGAGCAGAAATCGTTATTGTCGGTGGCGGCGGTTCTGGTGGATTTGGAAACCAAGGCGGTGGTGGCGGCGGTGGTGAAGTTCTCTACGCAGCAAACGCGGCTCTTACCGCAGGTGACACTTTAGAAATCACGGTAGGTGTTGGTGGCGCAGCAGCGACAACACCATGTGCGATTACAGGACTTGGAACTCCAAATAACACTGCTTTCTGTCCTGGAAGTAATGGATCACCATCGTCAGTGAAGATTGGTGCAAACACCATTAGAGCTCTCGGCGGCGGTCGCGGAGGAGGAGCTGGTCCATTCGACAATGTGTCAAAGAAGAATGGAGGAGCGGGTGGTTCAAGCGGTGGCGGAAATAGATTTGGTCTCTCTACCGCTGCAACCTCTAGTTCTTACACCGGTTGGACTTCTTATGTAAATACCGGTGGTCGCGGCGGTGGAAATACAACGAATAACGTCGCACCTGTTTATGGTGGCGGTGGCGGTGGTGGCGGTGCGGGATCAGCCGGAACATCTACCAACGCACCAAATTCGACCACTACTCCTGTAGTTGGAGTAGGAGGCGATGCAATTCATCTCATGGGTAGATGCCTAGGTGGCGGTGGCTCAAGTTTTGCAAAGCCTACATCGGGCGGAGATGTTCTTGGC
>JBFYOW010000059.1:0-6983 GCA_041303595.1 Actinomycetes bacterium | reverse complement strand
TCTTACTTGTGGCTCGGGACAGGATCGAACTGTCGACCTCACGATTTTCAGTCGCGCGCTCGTACCAACTGAGCTACCGAGCCAATATTTACTTGTCAATCAATTTCAGATGGCAAGCCATTGAAACTTCTTACTTTAAGTAAGAAGAAGAGAGCGTGTGGACACTCTCTTCTTCTAGCGACCCGGACGGGACTTGAACCCGCGACCTCCGCCGTGACAGGGCGGCGCGCTAACCAACTGCGCTACCGGGCCTTGATAAATCAAAGCCTTTACTGCTTTTCATTACTGCCTTACTGGTACTGCGTGCCCCCAACGGGATTCGAACCCGTGTTACCGCCGTGAAAGGGCGATGTCCTAGGCCCCTAGACGATGGGGACGTATGAGGCTGGGAAAGAATACAGGCTCGGCACTCATGCTCCAAACCCGCTTATCGGGCCGTAATGAGGTGTGAATTAAGAGCGCTGGGCTTTACGAATTGCCAACATCGAAGTTGTAATGAGAGCAAGGCCTGCAGTTAAAAGGCCGAGGAAGGCCCCCATTGAGCCACCTAAGGTGGCGGCTACGAATTCTCCGGCAGTAAATGTTGTAATCACGACAGCGCCAAATAAAAGCGGCCAGCGGCGATCAATTAAGAATAGATATGCCAGGGTCGGAGCAGCCACGATTGCGATGAGATATGAAACTAATCGATGATCTGTGATGAATAAGAATTGAATCGCAATAAAGTAAGTAGCTGCGCTAATCAAGTAAGCCAAAGTCTGGTCAATGATTCTTAAGTAAGCGGTGTAGAGCCAGATGCTTGCCAGGATTACCCAATACATTGGGTAGGCAACACTGTCTTCAGGTTCGATTGTGGTGAGTTCACCAAGGATCATAAATCCAGTAATGAAGAGATAACCGTATGCACCGATATGCAATATTTCGTGACGGTATTTAATAAATGAATAAAGCGCAATTATCGCACCCGCTGTAAATGGCCCCCATGGCGCGCTATTACCCGACTCATATGAGAAGGCGATAGCTGCTGTTGCTGAAATAGCGGCAGCGAGTGAGAGCACACTAGTAAGTCGTAATCGCATTGCATTAACAGCGCCAAGGAAGTGAGATGTAATCAAAAGCAGAATAGATAGAAGTGCGAGCGAACCTACACGCGCCGCACGTGGCGCCTCATCCCAAATGGTTGCCGCTAAAGAGATGGTAGAAATCAAGATGAAAGCGCCACCCAAGTAGGCAGCGATTTCGGCGAAGATACTCTTTCGAGAATCTGAACCTTCTAGTGCGTTAAAACGAGAACTCACTAACTCGGATTGCTCGCGAGTCAGTGAGTTCTCGTTAACAAGTGATCGAAGGACCGCTTGCAGACGCTGTGAACCTTCTTGCAACTAGAGCGCCCACTGCACTGTGATTGAGACAGTCACATCTTGCTGGCCGAGATCGACCACTGTTGCGGCATCTGATTCAGCCTTCGCTGAAGCAAAGATCGGAACAGAGATAGATGGGCTGCCGTTTTCGATGAGGTAGTTAACTCGACCAAGCTTTGAGCCTAAGAGCTTTGCGTACGAAGCAGCCTTAGCCTTGGCATTCTTTACCGCCGCAGCACGAGCTGATTCAGCTGCCTTAGAGGCGTCGATTACAAATGGAGAGACAGAGTTGATCTGGACGTTATCAGCGCCAGCGGCAACAACTGCATCAACCACTGCACCTGCAGTAGCTGCTGCCCGGATAACTACTGAGAAGACCTGTGATCCGCGGTAACCAGTCAGCGTTGATCCACCGGCATTGTCGTAGCGGTATTCAGGGTAGGCAGTGATGTTCTGGGTAGCAATATCTTTAACTGCAATACCAGCGGCAACAAGTGCTTTACGGACTGCAGCAGCGTTTGTTGATGTTGCAGCAAGCGCCTCTTTATTTGTTGGCGCTACAACTGAAACAGTTGCAGTCAAGCGCACTGCGTCCGGTGTTACCTTTACTGTGCCTTCTGCGTTAACAGTGATATATCGAGTTGCTATAGCAGCGTTAGCAGTTATAGGTACAAGGACTGTAGCCAATAGAGCAAGTGGTGCTACGAGGAGAAGTGACTTCTTAATCAGTGATGTTGTCATACCCGTAGTATGGCTTATCGTTTCTGTGAAACCTCATAGAGAGATGAATGGTCAGCAAGTGATTTTTCTAATGAAAAATATCGCTGAGCATGTACTTTACCGAGCGAACCAAGTTCAAAGCGCAATTCTTCATCGGTAACGAGCGCACTGAGAGCGCTCGCCATAGCGCCAGCTTGTGGAGCGGTAAGAAAACCTGTCTCGCCATCAACGACGATATCTGCGATAGATCCAACCTTGGTAGCGACTATGGGAATCCCCGCAAATGCGGCTTGAATCAAAGTGAGCGGAATACCCTCATTATCGCTCGTTAAAATCGCCATATCGCTGGCGGCAAAGAGTTGATCGATATCGCTGCGCCACCCAAGGAATGTCACTGGTAGACCTTCTCGTTCTGCCCGAGCTTTCGAACTTTCAAAGAGTTCTCCCTCGCCTGCAATAAGGAAGTGAAGATCAAGATCGCGAGCAACACATGCAGCAGCAACATCAAGCAGGCGATCAGGACGTTTGATCTGAGTAAGACGGCCAACAAAGGTGCAGTAAATTGCATTGAGATCTAAACCAAGATTCTTACGCGCAATTGATGGATCAATTTCAGCTGGTGCGGGAAGACCAGGAAAGAAAACCTTATATTGATCTGTTCGACCTATGCTTGCTGCAAGGAGATCATCTTTAACTTGATTGCCAACAGCAATCAACACATCGGTCTTTGTCGCTAAGAACTTTTCAATGGCAATAACTAATTGAACTTTCCAACCAGCAAAGTATCCGTGCAATAGATGTCCGTGGAAAGTGTGGACTCGAAGGGCTTTACTGCCAGAAAGTATTGTGGCAAGACGACCGAGAACGCCAGCTTTTGCGGTGTGGGTATGAACAACATCAGGACGTTCACGACGAATCATTGCAGCAAGTGCAAAGAAGGCACGAAGGTCTGCCATTGGTGAAATGGAGCGACCGAGGCCCCCGACTCTGATTGCATCTACATCGGTGGCAACGGTCTCAAGATAATCCGCTTCATTTTCATCGCAATAGCCAGTGACCAGCACCTGGTTAAAACGAGCAGAGTCGAGTCCACGCATCAAGTCGGCAACAATGACAGCAGGGCCGCCCACATTCATACGGGCGATTATCTGCATCACCTTGATCTTGCCGCTCGATTCCATGTGGTTATCTTCTCGCAAAATAGTGGGATAATTGCACTTATGACTCAGGGGCAATTCATATCTCACTGCACCGCAGATGCCCTCGCTGGGGCTGCCGCGCAGTTAAAGGCTGGTCGCCTCGTCGCATTTCCAACTGAGACCGTCTATGGACTTGGCGCTGATGCCACCAATAGCGAGGCAGTTGCCCGTATCTATAAGGTCAAAGGTCGTCCCGCAGATCATCCTCTGATTGTTCATGTAGCTGATCCGCAAGATATATCTGAGTGGTCGGACGACATTTCAGATTATGCAATTGACCTAGCGCGATCATTTTGGCCAGGACCGATGACTCTTATTCTTGAGCGTGGTGAATTAGCGAAGGATTTTATTACTGGGGGACAAGAGACTGTTGGACTGCGAGTGCCCGATCACACGTTAGCCCTCGCCTTCTTAAATGAGTTTAAGAAGATTGGCGGCAAGGGAGTCGCTGCTCCAAGTGCAAATCGCTTTGGCCACGTATCGCCAACAACGTCGCAAGCGGTTCGGGAAGAGCTGAGCGAGTATTTAGATGACGATGATTTGATTCTTGATGGCGGTCCATCACAAGTGGGAGTCGAATCAACCATCATTGATTGCACTGGAGATGCACCACGAATTTTACGCCCAGGTGCAATAACCGTTGAAATGATTGAAGCCGTCACTGGATTAAAAGTAGTAAACCGTGATGATGTAATTCGTGTCAGTGGCTCACTCGAACATCACTATGCCCCTGCAGCGGTGGTTGTCTTGGATGGCCACCCACGTCCTGGAGATGGATTGATTGCACTCAATACATTTCCAACGCCAGAGGGCGCGATACGTCTTGCATCGCCAATCAACAATGAAGATTTTGCACGCCAGTTATATGGAGCGCTTCGCGAAGCAGATGCGCAAGGAATCGATCAGGTAATTGTTATACAGCCAGAGGGAGAGGGAATTGCCATCGCAATTCGTGATCGCCTCAAGCGCGCCTCAGCCTGAGGGGTGGCATTCACCGATTGGTTTAAATCGGACATTAAGGAAAAAAGGCGCCGATAGGGGGATTCCCAAAGCAATATCAAAGGTCTACCTTCTTATGTATGCGAGCGACGGCTTGCATATATCAAAGGAGATATTTCTTATGACTGATTACGTTGCACCGGGTCTGCCAGGTAGCAAAGCAACTTATAAGGCACGTTATGACCATTGGATCGGTGGCGAGTATGTAAAGCCGCAGTCGGGTCAATACTTCGAAAACGTAACTCCCGTAACAGGAAAAGTGTTCTGCGAAATAGCTCGAGGTAATGCTGCAGATATTGATAAGGCTCTTGATGCAGCGCATAAAGCTGCACCCGCCTGGGGTAAGACTTCAGCAACTGCGCGCGCAATAATTCTCAACAAGATTGCAGATCGCATGGAGGCGAATCTCGAAGCAATTGCAGTTGCCGAGACATGGGATAACGGAAAGCCAATCCGCGAGACGCTCAACGCAGATATTCCACTAGCGATTGATCACTTCCGATATTTTGCTGGCGCAATCCGTGCCCAAGAAGGTTCACTCGGTGAGCTTGATGAAGATACAGTCGCGTATCACTATCACGAGCCATTGGGTGTTGTAGGTCAGATTATTCCTTGGAACTTCCCAATCTTGATGGCGGTCTGGAAGTTAGCACCGGCACTGGCAGCAGGTAACTGCGTAGTTCTTAAGCCAGCAGAGCAGACACCAGCATCAATTATGTTCTTGATGGAAATCATTGCTGACTTATTGCCAGCAGGTGTAGTCAATATCGTCAATGGTTTTGGTATCGAAGCAGGTAAGCCACTTGCATCATCTTCTCGGATTGCAAAGATTGCATTCACAGGTGAGACATCAACAGGTCGCCTCATCATGCAGTACGCATCAGAGAACATCATTCCTGTCACCCTCGAACTTGGTGGAAAGTCACCAAATATTTTCTTCGCAGATGTTGCTGCAGAAAATGATGCTTTCTACGACAAGGCGCTAGAAGGCTTCACACTCTTCGCTCTCAATCAAGGTGAAGTGTGTACCTGTCCTTCTCGTGGCCTGATTGATAAGAAGATTTATGACAAGTTCTTGGGCGATGTCACCAAGCGCACACAGGCAATCATTCAGGGTCACCCACTAGATGTGGCGACAATGATTGGTGCACAAGCTTCTAACGATCAGTTAGAGAAGATTCTTTCCTATATTGATATCGGAAAGAAGGAAGGCGCAAAGATCATCACAGGTGGTGAGCGCGCTGACCTCGGGGGAGAGCTCTCTGGTGGTTTCTATGTCACACCAACAATCTTCGAAGGCAAGAACAATATGCGTATCTTCCAAGAAGAAATCTTCGGACCAGTTGTTTCAGTTACATCATTTGATGGCTATGACAATGCAATGGAGATTGCAAACGACACCTTGTACGGACTTGGTGCCGGAGTCTGGTCACGCGATATGAATACTGCCTACCGTGCAGGCCGTGAAATCAAGGCTGGTCGTGTTTGGACCAACTGCTATCACGCATATCCAGCAGGAGCAGCGTTCGGTGGATACAAGGCATCTGGAATTGGCCGCGAAAACCACAAGATGATGCTCGATCATTACCAGCAGACAAAGAACCTACTTGTTTCATATTCACCAAACAAGCTCGGTTTCTTCTAAGCCGTAATACGCTAGATATATGGAGATTCCACTACGCGTTGAGTTATCGGAAGCAGCTGAAGAGTTGTTACGTAAACTGACTGCAACCCATGGGCCTTTGATGTTTCATCAATCCGGTGGTTGTTGTGATGGATCGTCTCCTATGTGTTACCTAGCTGGTGAGTTCCGCGTTGGCGGCGCTGATGTAAAGCTAGGAGATTTGAAAGTGGCTGACATCCAGGATCCGATTGGGTTCTGGATGTCAGCTTCTCAATTTGAATATTGGAAGCACACCCATCTCACTGTTGATGTTGTGGATGGAAGAGGCGGTGGGTTCTCGCTTGAATCACCTGAAGGTAAGCGTTTCTTAATTCGCTCTCGACTCTTTACTGATCAAGAGTGGGCGATACTAGAAGAGCATCCAGTGCCTACTGGTGCAACTCTCTAACTCTCTAATACTCTAGCCAGTACCTTTGTGATTTCGCGATGGCGGGCCATGCCATCGGCAACCATTGGAATCCAGTTTGTGGTGTAACTAAAGCCGATTCGATGATCTAGATCAGCAAAGCCTTGTTGTCCGCCGAGTCCATCGTGGCCAAATGTTGTGTTGCTCAATACCGGTGAATGCTCGGGGTTTGCAACGATAAAACCGAGGGAATGCACTGGGTACGGAGCGGGATCACCAAAAACATTTGATCCAGAATTAGGACGAGCAATCGCATCTCTAATTGCAGAATCAGAGAGAAGACGCACGCCATCTGTCTCTTGAACGACAGCTGAGTAGATTTTTGCAACAGAGCGAGCATTTGAGACGCCACCCGCACCTGCATGTTCCAAAGCATGGACGGCTGGATCGTTATAACCACCAATAAAGTCATCAACATGACCAGTGAAAGCATTTCCATAAGTCATTGCCCGCTTATTCCAATAGAGCCCTGATCCATATTCGTACTCGATATGAATCGGCATGTCATCGCTCTTTAAGAAGGCAATCTCATCCTCAATTGCAGCTGGAGTGCCGAAGTAGGCTTCTACATTAAGAGGAGATGCAATCTCCTCTTGCAGAAATTGATTGACACG
>JBFYOW010000058.1:0-7022 GCA_041303595.1 Actinomycetes bacterium | reverse complement strand
TCGCCAACAGAGCCAAATCATTCTTCTTATCCCATTTAATGATCTCTGCAGGAAATTCCTTTTTGAAAAGCTCAGCCACAGTTAACTTCCCACCTGCGGAAATACAATCCTCAATCACATGATGATTGGTAATCAGCGATGTCGGATACTTCTCATCCTTGCCATTGTCTAGATCAATCGCCCACGCAGTTCCCTGAGACCCTGATTTCTTCCCAGTCTTGCAAAAGACAGTGACCGTCGAATCTTGCGTGCGCTCAACTAACTTCTCAATGCTCCGCGGTTGCACATATCCGTCGTACTCAGGATTCGAAGCCGCATACTGAGCCGAAGGCGCCCACGCGAGAAAGAAAGCACCCATGGCAAAGGGCGCAGTAACGATGACGATTGCAGCAATGAACTTATTGGCAGGTGTTTGGCTCATGCCCCGAGATTAGGGGAGAGGGGTGACAACTAAGGTAACCACCACGTTAAAATAATCTTGCATCGGCACTAGGAGGGCAAAATGGCCAAGGCAAGTAAAAAGGACACATTTATTTCCATGCTCCCCATAATTTTTGCACTCGCTAGCGCGAACTGGAGTCAAGATAGGAAGTCGGTTGGCGATGAAGAGTGGGCTGAACTTCTCGAGTCTAACGACCTAACACCCGAGCTCTTCGAAAAATATGAAGATTGGTGGTTCAGCCCGATTGGTCAAAAAACTCTTTCAAAACTACAAAGTCAATTCACCAGATCTATTTTGGAAAGAGTAGTGCCAGATGCACAAGAGGTAATTGAGACTTTTCTAGATAATGCTAACTGGGCGGACTTTGTAAGAGAGCTCGCCGATTGCAGTCCTGGCCAAGCCGGTTATTTCATTGAATACGCCGTCGAGCAGGGTCTCTCTTGGAATTTTAACTTTGAATCCCTGGAGGAATTCAATATTGGCCAGGAAACCATAAACGGATTACTCGAACTCTGGTTTGATGATTCACACGATGAAGTTCTCGACATCTTTCTCAGCGTGAAATCAGACTTAGCAGCAATCAAGTAGATCAAGTGAGTTCATCAAAACTCTTCACCCGCAAGTAATTCTTAAAAGCCTGCACTGATCTACTCGTCGCTTTCACCTTCGATAGATGAAACTTAGCCTCCCAAGTACTCGTGAGAATAAATGGCTCCTTTCGCCACATCGGCACTGACTCAAAGAGCAACCGCGCCTGAAGCGTTCCCCAATCAGAGATACTTCCGGTCACATCAAGGAAGTGCAGCAGATCCTTCGCCGCCTCTTTCTGAATCCTCTTCGTTGCATTCGTTGGAATCCCAAGCCCATTCATGATCGAATGCCTTCCAAGTGGAAGACTGACACCGTAGGTACTTCCCAACTTGCGATTGAACTTCAAGCAAACTTCGCAGACATTCCACGAGTATCGCCCGGTTCCACCTGCAACAGTGGACGCACACATGTCGCACAAGTGATAACCGCTAGGGCAATCGACTCCGGGATACGGTTTATAAACTTCACATCTACAGACCTGTATTCCATGTCCTGCAGATGTGAGACCGAAACAAGTTGTACATACCAAAAGGCCTATAGGGCTCATAGCAAATAGTCCTTACTGGACCTCACGTGGAGACCCGCTCTTCCAGCGGTGTCTTTCATCGCTGGCAGGTCTTCCTTTAGAACCACCGTGCGCGAGTTATGCGCGGATTGGTACTAAGCAAGCTAAAGGGCTTATCGCTTAGTTCTTGACCTAGGAAAAAGATAGCAGAAGGGAGGGACATTCCATTCACTCATAAGCAATTGCCGTATTGTTTAGTCATCAATTGGAGGGCACCGTATGTTGGGTTATTCAGAAGAAGATTTGGACGAAATGATTGGATCAATTCAGTCAGCATTAGCGAAATTTAACCCGCAGGATGACGAATGGGAACACCAAAATCTAAATAAAACAATGGAGTTCTTGCAAAAACTTTGGGATGAAGGTTATTTTAATTCGTGACAAATTAAGCGAAGCAACTTAGTAATTTCTGCGTGATTGACTTTTTATATACAGAATAGGACCTATGGCTACAGCAGCTGGCGAGATTTACTTCATCGGAGAGAAAGATCTTCGAACAAAAGAGATTACCCCTTACTTTAAGGTCGGTATTGTCCGCGAAAATGCAGATAACGCCGACCGCGACTCCACACAGCGCTTACTTGAACACCAAACTGGTAATCCACGCGAGCTCTACATTGAAAGCGTCGTGAGGACAGATCTTGTTGAATTGGTCGAGACGCTGCTCCATAAGAAATTTGCACCCCTTGGCGTTCGAGGTGAGTGGATGCTTCTTACCGCCGAAGAACTTGCCCAGGTACAGAAAGAAGCGAGCGCTCTGGCCAAGGAAGCTGCAGAGATTACTGCCGACCTTGATAAGGCTGAGAAGCTAGCTAAAGAGAAATCAGATGAAGAGTTGGTCCCGGCCACAGACGAGCTCAAGGTGCTTAACGAGATCTACCTCGAGTCCAATGCCAAATTAAAGTCATGCGATGAAATGTTTGATGCAATCAAAGAGATATTCGCTGAAGCTCTTGAAGACGAAGATGAGGAAGAAGAAGTTGAAGCTTTTGTAAAGGTTCAAGAGAAAAAAGGCAAAGCTATCTTTGATGAGGAATCATTTAAGGCTAAGTACGAGAAGATTTACTCAAAATTCGTCATCACTAAATCGACCATTAAAGGAACCACTTCATTCTCTGGGTCTCGTGGCTTTAAAAAGGAGTTCAAAGAGTTCGATCCTTCCTTTGCGACCATGGTTGATGGATTTGAACCGCTTGTTGAGAAGATCAAAGCCGGCAAGGAGAAGAAGGAGTCACTCCACGGTTTCAGTTTGGAGCTTCGACGTGTGTCCGCCGAGGCTACTTGGTCCAAGATGAAGGCGGAGAGCAAAATCAAAGTTGCTTGCGGTACTCACGCTGGAATTGATGGACTCTTCAAGTGGACTCGAACCGAAAAGGTAACCGAGTCCCTGGATCGCAAAGGGCTGAAGGAAGCCCACCCGGAGCTCTACGCCGAATTCACCACCCAGGGCGAGGCGACCAAGGCAGTTATCGTGGATCCAAAGAAGGGCTACTAAGCCCCTTTCCACGCTCAACCGAATGATTATCATACGAACACCTGTTCGAATTCTATGTTACTCTCCGCTTCCCCCAAAAACTCCGCCCCGAGCACAGCCCCCGGCCGAAGCGAAGATGTCAGTGACGGTCTGTAACTTCTCCACCTGTCAGAAGCTCCATTATCAACAAGAAGGGAAACGGTGAGCGCCGAGAACCACGAGAAAGACACCCAAGAGCTAGAACTCTGGGAACGCATCAGCACGACCGAAGGTGCAGAGCGCGCTGAAGTTTTAGATGAACTCAGCCACATTGCATTCAAGCGAGATAACTACACAGAATGCCTTCACCTCGTAGATACCTCAATTGAGATCTACTTCAAATTAGGTGGCTTAGATGTCTATCTAAAGGAATTAATTCACCTCTACCAAGGCAAAGCTCACTGCTTGAACAATTTAGAACGTTTCGCAGAAGCCGCACAGACCTTTGAAGAAATCGCAAAAATGAAGTACATCGACCAAGATGACAGTGGGCAGTTAAGCGCATTGCGCACCGCTGGTCGAACTTGGTATGAAGTTGAGGAATGGCGCAAATGTCTCGACAACCACCTTGCAGCAACAGCCATCATCGATCCAGATGCAACGCCATTTTCGATGGGAATTGATCAACTTAATATCGGAATGGCGCTCGCACGTCTAAAGAGTCATAAAGACGCTAGCGAGAGCTACCTAAAAGCTCGCACACTATTTAAAGAGGCAAAGAATCCTGAACATGTAAATTGGTGCGACAACTACTTGGCAATCGCATTTATCAAGTTGGGAAATGGCCCAGAAGCCAAGTTTCACGCACAGCACTACTTCAACTACAGCAAAGTAGCTGAAGATCTAGGCATGGAAGCCTATGCACGTTACCGCCTTGGCGTTGCATTCTTTCTCTGTCAAGAATATGAGGAAGCAAAAACTCACCTTCTACGTTCCCTCGAACTCTTAACCCTAGAAGAGAATAAAGATTGGAAAGATATCGTCGGGGCTAATGAGGAACTCGCAAAGGTTCTAACCACCCTCGGCGAGGAGAATGAGGCTCGCGAGCGTCTTGAAAGAATCAAGACAATTCAAGAGACCATCGCCGCTTGAGAGAGTCAGGCTTGCTACGATAACCAAGTCGGCATGATCGAACGGAACTCTAATGACTTGGCAGGATGAAGTTTCACCACGCGAATGGGATGAGTGGCAGAAGCTTGCCCAAAGACTTTCGAAGTCCAAGAAACAGGTAACCAGTCTTGGTCCCGAGGATTACGCATCTCAAGCTATTGAGAAGTTACTCCAGCAACCGAATCGCCCCGCCAACGTTGAAGGCTGGCTTGCGCTGACAATTAAGCGCCAGTACATCGACAGATTTAAGAAGATTCAAGCTCGAGGTGGCGCATCAAATCGAGACCTCACGGACGAACAATGGGAAATTGAGATGGTTACCCACGCAGTTGGTTCGCCTAGCGGCCTCGTTCGCATTAAGGAATCAGTTGATGAAGTGCTTTCAATTCTTAGCTCGAAAGAGAAAGAGATCTTGATTCTTTCCACGGCAGGTTTCGAGAACCATGAGATTGCCGAGCATCTTGGATATGCAACTAACAAAATAGTTGCTACTCGCCTTGGGCAAATTACCAAAAAGGTGAAAGCTCAAGTTCATAAAGTTATGGGGGAGATTTACTGACCTGAGATTTGATTGCGGTAGGAATTCAAGTCCTAAAGATAAAACTCATCATCTTCTTCATAGCCGTAGTACTCATTGTATTCAGCCTTAATATCTTCTTCCGCGAAAGCAAAGAATTGAAACTCTGAATATGCAGCACCTTTCTTAAGATTTGCCTCGTGCCATTTACTGAACAAATGCTCGCCGATTTGTATTTGGATGTCGTCGACGATGATGTCGCTAATAGTTTCTGAAAATTTCTTCATTTCCTCGTGCCCATCTTTCTATTAGTTGACTTTTCCCAAAGGTGGTTTGGCTGAAATCTACTCATCGCCTCAGACAACCGCTACACCCCGTAACTTGTCAGTGGCCCTCGGTATAATTGCCATATACAGAGAGTTAAGGGGGATTAGATGATGTTTACGCTCATTTCGCCCCTCTCTGCCTGCTCGGCAAGCCTGATAACCGGCTAGCCCGCTACTCGCAAGGCCGCCAATCCAGGCCTTACCTCCAGCCTCACCCCACCTGTCGGCTAGCCGACGACCTGTCTGGTTAACCAGACAGCCGTTAGGAATTCCTAACGGCCTTGTTCGGATTCCGAACACCCAAAAAGTCACCAAATAAATCTCATTGACTTTTGACCCATTTTTTCGTTTACCAATACAGAGGGGCAAAAACCCCAAGAACTGGAGAGCCACATGCACGTTAAAGCACTTCTCGATGTAGATATGGTCGCAATGGAAGCAACCGATCAGGTCACGCTTATGCTCGACCTCACCGCGCCTGCCAATCCAAAGCACGCAAGCCGCCCAGGCCAGGCAGTGCAGGTTGTCCTTGACCGCTCAGGATCAATGGATGGTCAGCCTCTAGAAGCTGCCAAGGGATCACTTCTTAAACTCGTTGATCGCCTTGCACCACAAGACTCATTCGGTCTCGTCGCATTCGATGACACCGCACTCGTTGTTGTCCCAACTCGCACAATGGCAGATCACAACATGCCCGCACTGCGCAAAGCTATTCGCGAGATGCGCACCGGCGGATCGACAGATATCTCTGCCGGTTACCTCATGGGTCTACGTGAACTCAATCGCGTGCAAGCCACAGGTGGATCAACACTGCTCTTAATTTCAGATGGCCATGCAAATGCTGGGGAGAAGGATCCGCAGTTCTTCACAGATGTCTCAACAAAGTCAGCAGCCGACAAAGTCACCACTTCCACAATCGGACTTGGTACTGGCTACGACGAGACAATCCTTGAAGCGCTCGCACAAGGTGGCGGGGGAGCACACCGCTTCGCCGGAACCATCGATGAAGCTGTCGGTGCAATCGCTGCAGAAGTAGATGACCTACTCGACAAAACAATCGTCAATGCTGTCCTACGACTTACTCCAACTGCTGCAATGACATCAGCACCTGCAATCGAAGTATTACAACGCCTTCCATATTGGAAAGATGGCGAAACTTATGTCGTTCAGCTCGGAGATCTCTACAGCGGTGAAAACCGTCGCTTCGTGATCAACATCGAAGTACCTGGCAGCGCAGCTCTTGGTCTCTGCAAAATTGCAGATATCACCATTGAATATCTTGATCTTGCACAACGTCAGGAAATCTCCGTCACCATGCCGGTCAACGTCAACGTTGTCCCTGGTGATGTCGCTGCTGGTCGCATCGCTGACCCAATCGTTCGTGCCGAGCGATTGATCCTTGAAGCTCAGACTGCTAAGTCGTTGGCAGTGGAAGAGCTTCTCAGCGGAAAAATCAAGGAAGCCTCAGGCCGCCTCAAAGGCACAGCGGCCAACCTTCGTCGTGAGGCTTCTTTGATTCCCGTTACCGATGAACGCAGTGCAGAGTCACTCGCAATCATCCGCGCAGAAGCAGATGAGATCGACACCTTGGCTCAGACAGCTGAGCACGAAGATGCCATGTATTCATCGAAGCGTATGACTGAGTCCTACTCACGTAAAACACGCTCTCGCAATGTCCGTAACCAACCTGTCGATCCAACAATCGACACCGATGAATTCCTCAACTAAGGAGAAAAACATGTACCCACAACTCTTTTCAATGATCGCACCAAACTTGTTCCAAGGCGGAACAGATGACGAAGATGTCATCCATCTTGCAAAGACCAACAACCGCCCACGCACCGATCTTCCCTTTGATGCAATCGTCACCATGTATGCATGGGCTCGCCCAGCTGATTGGAATGTTCAGGAATTTCGCTACGGAGTACCTGATGCATCAATCTCGGATATCGATCTGC
>JBFYOW010000057.1:0-7128 GCA_041303595.1 Actinomycetes bacterium | reverse complement strand
TCTACACCCAACCATCCTGCAAGTAATCGTGTGTACTCGGGACGTAGTGATTTGTCGCGAATCTGACCAACTAGTGGTGCGGTTGCATTGAGTGCATTGACGCGACCTTCTGCAGTATTGAGATTATGTAATTTGAGTTCGGTTTTGATTGCAAACTCAAAGAGCGGGATTCGACGCGCAATTAAATCACGGAGCGCGAGATCGCCTTTATCTTGGCGAAGGTCGCATGGATCGAGTCCATCTGGTTCGACGGCGACGAAAGTTTGAGTAACAAATTTCTGATCTTCATTAAATGCGCGCATCGCTGCTTTCTGACCAGCAGCATCACCGTCGAAGGTAAAGATTACTTCGCCGCGAAAAGCATCGTCATCCATCAAGAGTCTACGAATAATGCGGATATGGTCTGGACCGAAGGCGGTACCGCAAGTGGCAACAGCAGTTGTAATGCCGGCTAGATGACAGGCCATCACATCGGTATAACCTTCAACCACAACTACTTGGCGCTTCTTAGCAATCTCTTTCTTCGCTACATCAAGACCGTATAGAACTTGGCTCTTCTTATAGATCGGAGTCTCAGAAGTATTGAGGTACTTAGGCCCTTGATCCTCATCATCGCTTGCGAGTTTACGAGCTCCAAAACCAACGACATCACCTGAGATGTCTCGAATCGGCCACATCAAACGATTGCGGAACTTATCAATCGGTCCGCGTTCGCCCATCTTGGAAAGGCCTGCTAATTCGAGCTCATCAATAGTGAAGTTGAGAGCGCGAAGATGCTTAGTTAGCCCATCCCAAGAATTTGGGGCGTAACCAACTCCGAAAGCTTCACATGCAGCACGATCAAAGCCTCGCTTAGTTAAGAGCTCGCGGCCAAATGCTGCATCTGCTGATGTGTTAAGTAGGTTTTGGAAAAATTTAGCCGCCTCAGCATGCGCGGCTATTAGTCGTGAGCGGTTTCCAACAGGAGCTTTCTCGCCACCTACATATTCGTCATAGCGAAGTGTGTAACCCATTCGATCTGCGAGGCGTTCAATTGTCTCCGTGAATGAGAGGTGATCAATCTTCATTAAGAAAGCGATGACATCGCCGCCAGTCTGACAGCCAAAGCAATGGAAGTAACCCTTGCTAGGTGTGACGTGGAATGAAGGCGACTTCTCGTCGTGGAAAGGACAGAGGCCTTTCTTCTGACCGCCACCTGCGTTCTTTAATTGCACGTAATCACCGACAACTTCATCGATTGGAGCGCGCTCACGGATGTACTGGACATCCTCATCTCTAATGCGACCGCTCATGTTGCTACCTTAGCCACGCTTTCCGATTTGTCCACCGAGGTGAGCATGGAGGGCGTACGCGCCAGGGTCGGTCAGGCTCGCAATCTGGTCAATCACAACGCGAAGACGTTCGCCATCGTTATTGGACTTCTTCCAATCATCTTCAAAGATTGGGTCGAGCTCGAGCGGTGCCTTTGCATAGAGCATTTCGACGAGTTCGCGAATAACAACTTGTTGCTTCTCATATCGCTCTTGTGATGCTGCTGCGTTAATCAGGTAGTGACCTGCAACCGCCTTTAGGAAATCAACTTCGATCACCGCCTCACGTGGAATCTCGAGATTGGCGCTGTAGCGAGAGAGATTGCCTGCACCATGAACAGAGCGAGTCTCGCGCTCTGCAGCGCCAACAAAGCGACCAATTAATTGTGAAGTCGTATCTTTCAAGCGGGCAAGCGATGCATGTGTACGATCAAATCGTCGAGGCCAACAAGAAAGCTCCGCCAATCGCGAAAGCGCAGCAGCGGCTTCCTCTTTGCTTGAATCACTTTTGTAATCGCTAACCATGACCGAGTAAAGTTGATCAAAGTCACGCTCAAAATCATTTACGGTAACTTGTCCGGCGAAGATAGCATCTTCTAAATCATGTACTGAATATGCACAGTCATCAGACCAATCCATAATCTGCGCTTCAATACATTTGCGTCCTTCCGGAGCTCCTTGGCGCATCCAATTAAAAATCGCTGCATCATCTGCATAGACGCCAAATTTGCGCGGATTAACTTGATTGCTCCACGGATATTTTGTAGCAGCATCGAGAGAGGCACGAGTGAGATTAAGACCCACGCTCTTTCCGTTGGCATCAACTGTCTTCGCCTCGATACGTGTGAGCAATCTAAAACTCTGTGCATTTCCTTCAAAGCCACCGCACTCAGTTGCAACCTCTGCCAGAGCTTCTTCACCATTGTGACCAAATGGTGGATGACCTAAATCGTGTGAGAGACAAGCTGTTTCAAGTAGATCGGGATCTGCACCGAGAGATTCTCCGAGTTCGCGACCGATTTGTGCGCACTCAAGTGAGTGAGAGAGTCGGGTACGTTGAAAATCGTTCTCCCAAGGGACCGCTACCTGAGTCTTTGCTGCAAGACGACGAAGCGCTGCAGAGTGAATGACACGGGCGCGATCGCGCATGAACTCAGTTCGGCCGCCACGTTTTGCAGGCTCATCAAGAAAGCGCTCTTGGTCGCCACTTGTATATCCCACTACCTCGTTCATCACACCCGTACCTTATAAGCCTTTCACATCTATCGGGCTACTAGGCAAATGGTCACTGATATTGATTCCACGACGCCCCAAAGTGATGTACGCGAGATATGCACCTGCCTCACGGATTAAATAACGATAAGAGGAGCCCGCTAGCGCATTTGGCCCATCTTTCACCGGTGAGCACGATGCAACTGCATCGAGGTCCTCTGCCATCGTAATAGTGCGATTGCAGTGATACGGGTCGGTGGCAATGATTACATCAGTCACCTTACGCTTCTTCATCTCTGCAACGTATGCAGCAGTTTGAGTTCGGGTATCTCGACCAGTTGGAAGTGCAACGATTGCAACGCGTTTCACACCGTTATTGCGCAACCAAAATTCTCCTGCCGCAGCTTCGGTTGTGCGATCACCTGGTGCGCCAGAACCCAATGTAATAATCAGTGGAGCAAGACCTAACTTGTAGATGCGCTTTGCTTCCTGCAAACGCGCGAGTAAAACCTCTCCTGGTTTCCCATTGAGTTGGGCTGCGCCAGGAACAACAATCACATCAGCGCTTCGAATAGTTGGGTTGTGCGCAGCGTTCCAAGTGACCATCAAGGCATAACCAGGAATGGCGATAGCCACTGTGAGTACCAATGTAATGATCCTGCGAATCAACTTAAACATTAGCCACCGGAGAACATATCTTCAGCGTCGAGGTGAATCATCTCGTCCGGATCTTTGAGCCATCCATCGGGAAGAGTTGGTGCCCGTCCATGGCTGGTTCGTCCTCGAGGCTTTTCGGCAACTTCCATTGGATATGGCTGATCTTCAAGTTGATCAAGAAGTGATCGAAGTTCTTCCAGGGATGAGTGCATTCCGAATTGGCGACGAAGTTCGCTTGGAACTCGGAAGCCCTTGAGGTACCAGGCCATATGTTTACGTAAATCACGGCAGCCACGAATTTCTGATTCGAAGTAATCAACAATCAATTCACCATGGCGGAACATCACTTCTCGCACCTCAAATAGTGTGGGCTGCACGGGAGATTGTGATCCCTGAAGAGCTGCAACTAGATCCGCAAATAACCATGGACGACCGAGGCAACCTCGGCCAACAACAACGCCGGCGCAATTGGTTTGTTTCACCATCTCAACAGCATCGGCGCCGGTCCAAATATCCCCATTTCCCAGCACGGGTACACCAGTTGGTTTGAGATGTTCGACCAAGTTTGCGATGGCAGACCAGTCAGCTTTTCCCTCATACATTTGTTCGGCGGTACGTGCGTGAAGTGCAACCCAAGCAACACCAGCATCTGCTGCAGATTTCGCAGCTTCTAGGTATGTGTGGTGATCAGTATCGATTCCGATACGCATCTTCACCGTAACCGGAATTCCAAATGGCTTCGCTGCTTCAACTGCGCCCTTAACAATTGCACTAAAGAGATTGCGCTTAAATGGAAGAGCTGCTCCCCCGCCTTTGCGAGTTACTTTTGGAACAGGACAACCAAAGTTCATATCGATGTGGTCTGCCAAATTTTCGCGACCAATCATCTTTACCGCTTCAGACATGTGATGCGGATCAACGCTATATAACTGAATCGAACGAGGCCATTCGCCAGGTCCTGGTTCAATCATTCGCAGAGTCTCAGGGATTCTCTCCAAGAGTGCGCGCGCAGTCACCATCTCAGAAACAAATAAACCCGCGCCTTGTTCGCGACATAACATGCGAAATGGGGCGTTGGTGATTCCTGCCATCGGGGCGAGTACAACAGGTGGATCCACCTGGTGCACTCCATCCCGTAGCGGAAGCGCTAATGGCTTTAACAAGTTGGCTTTAGCAACCTAACAACTTTGGTGCGAGCCATGATTCAACCTGGTCGATTGAAATGCGCTCTTGCTCCATTGTGTCGCGGTCGCGAATTGTCACAGCGTTATCTTCGAGAGTCTCAAAGTCGACAGTGATGCAATACGGAGTACCAATCTCATCCTGGCGACGGTAGCGGCGACCAATTGCTCCTGAATCATCAAAGTCGATATTCCAGTTCTTGCGCAATTGTGCAGCTAAATCACGTGCCTTAGGTGAGAGGTCTGCATTTCGGGAAAGTGGTAGAACAGCAGCTTTTACAGGTGCGATACGGTGATCGAACTTCATCACAGCGCGCTTCTCCATCTCGCCCTTTGCATTTGGCGCTTCATCTTCTGTATATGCATCCATCATAAATGTGAGCGCGCAACGATCTACACCTGCTGCAGGTTCGATAACAAATGGAGTCCAGCGCTCATTCTTCTCTTGATCAAAGTAAGAAAGATCCTTACCAGATGCAGCAGAGTGAGCTTTGAGGTCGAAGTCGGTGCGGTTAGCAATTCCTTCGAGCTCTCCCCATTCGGTGCCATTGAATTCAAATTTGTATTCGATATCTGTAGTGCCCTTTGAGTAGTGTGACAACTTCTCTTTTGGGTGCTCGAAAAGGCGAAGGCGCTCTGGGTTAATTCCCAAATCCTTATACCAATTAAGACGAGTCTCAATCCAATACTTATGCCACTCTTCATCTGTCCCTGGGACAACAAAGAATTCCATCTCCATCTGCTCGAATTCGCGAGTGCGGAAGATGAAGTTACCTGGTGTGATTTCGTTACGGAAGGATTTTCCGATCTGACCGATACCAAAAGGTGGCTTCTTACGTGATGTTGTCATCACTTGATCGAAGTTAATGAAGATTCCCTGTGCAGTCTCTGGACGCAGATATGCAAGGCCTGATTCATCTTCGACTGGGCCAAGAAAAGTCTTAAGTAGTCCTGAGAACTGCTTTGGCGTTGTGAACTGGCCCTTATTTCCGCAGGCAGGACAGTTCATATCTGCAAGTGATTCAAGCTTCTTCTTATGCTTTGCCTCGTACTGCTCCTCGAGATGGTCAGCGCGGTAACGCTTATGGCAGGCGGTGCACTCAGTCAACGGATCGCTAAATGTTGCAACGTGTCCGGATGCTTCCCAGACTTCGCGCGCAAGGATCACTGATGAATCAAGACCAACTACATCTTCGCGACCCATCACCATGGACTTCCACCATTGGCGCTTTACATTGTTCTTAACTTCGACTCCGAGTGGGCCGTAATCCCATGATGCGCGTAGGCCGCCGTAGATTTCTGATGAAGGAAATACAAAGCCGCGACGCTTTGAAAGGGAAACGATATTTTCGAGGCGATCTACTGCCATGAGGTGCTCCATCCGGTTTTATGTAACAACCGGTGCATCTGGGTGAAACTCCGGCTGGCTGTCGGCGCCCTCATAACGATTGAACTGTTAAGCGAACGTGGATGAAGTTTACCGCTATAGATCGTTGGAATATGCCCCAGGCTCATCAATGGCAGTCGCGAGCAGCGGAACGACCTCCATCTTGATTGCAGTTGAACTCAAAGCGCGGCGATAAGAGCCAACGTTCTTCCAATGTGTGACCAGGGTCCAGAGCTCATTCTCATCAAGGTTCTGGCCGAAATCACCGTGGGTAAATCCCTCACGCTCAGAGAATACTTGGAGCGCCCGCTCTAATTGCGCCCGAAAATCATGAGCTTGGCCAGTTGGCACGCGAAAACGAGCGATTGCGATCATGGGCGTAAGGGTAGGGGGTTTTCTCAGTGGGTGGAAATGAAAATCATTTTCATTTGTGATATCTTGCTCTCATGACAATCGCAATCGTTCTCGCAGCACTTACCGCTCTCGCAACTACAGCAGGAGGGTTCCTTGCTATCAAGTCCAAGGATCGTCTTCATCTAGTACTAGGACTTTCAGCCGGTTTACTCCTTGGATTGGTCGCATTCGACCTACTACCCGAAGTATTTGAAATGGGTACCCAAGAAATTTTTCATGCCCCAGCTGTTTCAGTGGCTCTTATCGGTGGTTTCTTGCTACTGCACTTCTATGAGCAAATCTTCGGTTCTCACGAACCAGCTGAATCAGATTACGGCCATGATCACAGCCACTCTTCAAGTGTTGCAGGCGCACTCGGCGCAATCGCTATGGGTGGCCACGTCTTTCTCGACGGGCTCGCTCTTGGAGTGGCATTTAAAGTAAGTTCTGATTTGGGATTTGCAGTATTTATTGCGCTCTTGGTTCACGCATTTAGCGATGGGCTCAACACTGTCTCCTTTCTCATCAAGAGTGGCAAATGGGGCAAGAAGGGAATATGGCTACTTGGAGTTGATGCTCTTGCTCGAATAAGTGGAGCAGCCCTAGGTACTACATTGGCAATTAGTGACAACTTTATCGCTATCTATCTTGCAATCTTTGCTGGCATCGTTATCTATCTCGCAACTTCACACATTCTCCCCGAAGCTCACTCCCGTCATTCTTCACGTTGGACAATCATGGCAACAATCGTCGGCGTGCTTGTTATGTGGGGATTGGTGAGTTACTTACATAGCGGTGATGCACATAATCACGGATCCTCAACGGCAATTCATGAGGATGAACATGCCCATGATGAAGAAGGTGTGCATGAGGATGAACATGCCCATGATGAAGAAGGCGTGCATGAGGATGAACATGCCCATGATGAAGAAGGTGTGCATGAGGATGAACATGCCCATGATGAGGATTTGAAGGCAAAGTAATGTCT
>JBFYOW010000056.1:0-7348 GCA_041303595.1 Actinomycetes bacterium | reverse complement strand
CATTACTCTTGCCGATTACCTATACCGTTAGCCCCGCATCAGCGCTCATTATGTTTGCAGCGATTTACTACGGTGCGATGTACGGTGGATCTACGACATCAATTTTGCTCAATACGCCCGGTGAATCCGGCTCTGTCATCACTGCACTTGAAGGCAACAAGATGGCTCGTCGCGGTCAAGCAGGTGCGGCCTTAGCCACTGCTGCTATCGGTTCCTTTGTTGCGGGAACAATCGCAACTGGAATTCTGGCCTTCACAGCGCCCTCTATTGCGGACTTGGCAATCAAAGTTGGAGCAGCTGAATATGTTGCCCTCATGCTCGTTGCATTCACAACCGTCTCATCATTATTGGGCGGTTCGCAGATTCGTGGATTTATCGCCCTAACAATCGGCCTCGTACTTGGCCTTGTCGGTGCAGATCTTCAATCAGGACTTTCTCGACTTACATTTGGAAATGAGTCAGCGCTCGAAGGAATAGAGACAGTTCCAGTAATTGTTTCAATCTTCGCTCTCGGTGAAGCACTTTATATCGCAAGTCGATTTAAAGATGAGGGCTGGAAAGTTATTCCAATGAAGGGCAAGGCCCTTATGTCTCGCCAGGATTGGAAGAGATCTTGGAAGCCATGGATTCGCGGAACTTTTCTTGGTTTTCCCCTTGGTGTAGTGCCTGCCGGAGGCTCTGAAGTACCGACCTTCTTAAGTTATTCAATCGAGAAGAAGTTAACGAAACATCCGGAAGAATTTGGCCATGGTGCCATTGAAGGCGTTGCTGGTCCAGAAGCGGCAAATAATGCAAATGCGGCCGGTGCTCTGGTACCGCTTTTAGCTCTCGGATTGCCGACCTCTGCAACGGCTGCCGTAATTCTTGTAGCCTTTCAAACTTATCAAATTCAGCCAGGGCCAACGCTCTTCCTCACCAATGGCGCGTTGATCTGGACGCTGATTGCATCTCTCTTCATTGGAAATGCTCTGCTACTTGTTCTCAATCTTCCACTCGTCAGATTCTGGGTTAAATTACTTAATGTTCCTCGCCCATACCTCTTTGCTGGAATTGTCACCTTTGCGCTATTGGGTGCTTACGCAATCAATACCTCGATATTCGACGTTCAAGTTGCAATTGTAATTGGCTTGGTGGGTTTCCTCTTTAGGCGATTCGGAATGCCTATCACTCCACTTATTTTGGGCTTGATCCTTGGTCCAAATCTAGAGCTTCAATTTAGAAGAGCACTTCAGATTAGCGGTGGCGAATATTCAACTCTCATCGCATCACCACTTTCCAAGATTCTATATCTAGTTCTTCTATTAGCCTTATTTACCCCACTTATCACACGAATCATGAAGAAGGTTCGTAAAGAGGTCACGCTCTAAACCCCGATGTCTCAGCCACTTTGGATTCGTAGGCTCCTGTGGAGTTCTGCCATAACCCAAGGTGTCATTTACATAGTTCGCCCAATGATCACCTATCGGGCTCTCGAACTAGATGCATCGCCTGCAATAATTGGTTTTATCGCTGCGCTCTATGCGCTCTTGCCGGTTTTGATGGCACTTAACTTTGGTCGCTGGGTTGGTACCATCGGCGAAGGTCGATTTGTTATTTTAGGCACCCTTGGAATGGTTTTCTCTAGCGCAACTCTCCTCGTTGCAAACTCAATTCTGGTGCTAGCAATATCGGCATCGCTGGCCGGGTTAGCACATCTAGCTTGTATGGTCGGTGGGCAGACGATGGTTTCGCTGCGGAGTGATTCAAACAAATATGAAGCGAACTTTGGTTATTACACCTTTAGCGCATCGCTCGGTCAAATGATTGGCCCGATTTTAGGTGTACTTGTTGCAGGTAACTCAGGGGCACTTCCAGAGTCAACGGCGAATGCATTTCTAGTTGCGATGCTTTTCTCAATCCTTGCACTTGTTCCAGTTATTGGATGGCGAAATCACCAACCAACAGTTGTCGCGGTCAAAAGTGATAAAGGCGCGATTAAGAGCGCTGGATCGCTGCTAAAAAATAGACGGGTATTTGCTGCGATATACACATCTCTTGCAATTAGTTCTGTTGCCGACATTCTCGTGGTTTTTCTACCACTTTACGGTTCAGAGAAATCTTTCTCCTCTTTCTCAATTGGGGTTATTCTCGCGCTTCGCGCGGGCGCATCAATGCTCTCTCGTATTTCACTAGGAGCACTCAGCGCTAGGTTCTCAACAAAGAATATTTTGTTGTATAGCAATACGATCTCAATCGTTGCATGTGCTGCGATTGCATTTGCGCCAAATCCATGGGTGCTTGCCGTCGTTATTGTGATTGCAGGATTTTCTTTAGGAGTTGGTCAACCGTTGACCATGTCGCTGGTCTCGCAGGCTACTCAGCCGGAGGAGCGTGCACTTGCTGTCTCCACGCGATTGTTGGGGAATAGGTTTGGCCAGTTCATCCTGCCTGCTGGAGCTGGATTGCTAGCAGCAGGCGCGGGCACAGGCGGTGTTTTCTTTGCTCTCTCTATCCTTCTATTGACCACCTTTATCCCTCCACAAAATTAAAGGGGCTGGGTTAAAGGGGCTGGGTTACCCTTACGCCATGAGAGAGATGCGATGAGCCACCAAGATCAGGTGGAGTTCACTCTCTGGCTCCGTGAAAATCAGAGAGCCTTCCTAAAAGCTGCAAAGGTAATCTGCTTCGATACTCAGAATGCCGAAGATGTTCTCCAAGAGGCTCTTGCCGATGTCTATAAGCGTTGGTCAAAGATTCGCGAGCATGAAAATCCAGAGGGATATTTGATGCGTGTAATGGTGAGTAAGCATGCCGATATGCGACGCAAGTGGCTTCGCAAGCAGCAAGAGTTAGAGACCTCTTGGGATCTGGCAGAGAATATTCGCGATATTGCAGATCAGACCGATGATGTGACTCAGCGCTTATTGGTACAGGCAGCCCTAAAGTCGCTCTCTGCAATTCAACGTGCGGTATTAGTTTTGATTTACGACCATGGAATGGTCTTGCGTGAAGTTGCAGAGATCTTGCAAATTCCGATGGGAACAGCAGCATCACATTTAGCGAGAGGTAAAGCGGCAGTTGCTGCATATATTGAGTTGCTTCCCGAACTTGAAAAGTCCGCCAATAAAGAGATTGGTTCTGCTTTCAATGGAAGTAATAATGTTCGTGAAATAGAGATTGTTAATGCAGAGGTGGTGGATTCTCATGAGTGATATTGATCCGCTGATTAAACGCGAGATGCAATGGATGGCTGTAAGCGTCAATGACAATCGCGACCTAGCCCCAATCATTATTGCTAAAGTTCGTCGCCAAAGAATTCGACGCGCAATTTTCGCGACATTTGCAGTGATTGGAATAAGTGCAGGAAGTATCGGAGTTTACGAAGTTATCAAAAGTGATCCAATTCAGATAGTTGGTGGAGTCACAGGAGATAACGCTGCTACTCAACCCGAGATCAGTGGCCTGACCTCAGATTACCCAGTGACTTGGGAGCAGAGCGTTGGCGATGTGGCGGCAATTAGCGCAGCCGGAGGGCTGGGTGACACTTTGGGTGGCCTGACTGCGGTGGGTCTAAAAATTTCATGGGAGCGCTGCGGTACCGAGCAGTGCCCTATTACCTGGATCCTCTCAGTTGAAAATAACACCGCAGATCTGGTCAGCACTTCACCTTCGCTAGGGATCTTCAATAACCACACCCCTGTAGTGAGCGATTCAAGACCGACAACCGTCTTGCCCGGTGGAAAGGCGCTCCTTGTCTTCACCTTCCCAGAATTCAAAGAGGATTTCGACTTTGCACCTGATGTGAGCTGGCAATGGAACTGGTATCTCGCTCAGTTGCGGTAAATAGATGACCATCCCTGACCGGTTTCGCTGCATAAAAAGCGGGCTTTCCTGCGGTGTTCGTGGTGAAGTTCGATATTTCTTGGGGGAAGCATGAAGAAGGCATTAGTTACCGGGACAACGGCACTCGCTCTTTTAGCGGGCCTCTTTATCGCTGCACCGACCGCGGCCAATGCAGCTCTTAACGTTCCAAAGAGCCCTTGGCCAATCTGCTCATCTACTCGAACTACTTATTGCATCGAAGCTGTGACCGTAACAACTCCAACTGGTGTTCCAATTAATCTCACCTGGGTACCGAGTGGGAGTGAACTTCAAAGTTCAGAGAGCACAACTGTGACTGACTCAAGCACTGTTTCAGTGAAGAGTATTTCTCCGGTTGTTGCGGGTCGTGCGGTATCTGGTCGATGGACAACACTTGATTGGTCGGTAAACGATCTAGATTTACTGGGCTATTCAGGGCTTTATGTTGAGGCAAAAACTGCCAATGAGTTTGTAAATCATCTCTATGTAGATGTACTACCTACGACAATGGATTCAGCTAAGAACATCACATTGGCAAATCAACCTAATAATCCAAAATATGCCACAAATCTTGATGGCGACCTGACAATCGCGGTAACAGTAAAGACTGGTGAGATTAAGCCCGGAGTGTTGGTGGGAGTAGGAACAAACTTCACCGGTGATTACACCAAATCAAATGGTCAATCAATTATTAAATTTACAGGTAACCCTGTGATGGTTCCGGTAGCTGCAAAATCTGCTGATTGTTCTGGCGAAACCGGTATTGCCAAGGCAAATGTTCGACAGTTACAGGCGATGCTCTTCATTAATAATGATGGACAATCCGCTTTCGGAGTTGAGGGCACCAGTGGCGATATGGTCGTTTCATCAAATGGAGTCTGCGATCTTGGAACGCCAGTGTGGAATGCAGAAGCAAAGGAATTTACGTGGACTGCGGCAGCGCCACACTTTGCACCTGACGGAGTTACTGAGAATTTTGGATTTTATAAAGCAATCATTCCAGCCGCTGATGCAAAGCTCTTGTGGGGTCTTGAAAACCCTAACGATGCAGTAAAAGCGCTTTCAGTCCAAGTTTTAACAACTGAAGGTGGAACAAGTTCGGCTGTTGCCACAATTGGTGTGACTGGTGGAAAGATCATTATCGATATCTCTGGGTTTAAGTACTCGCGCCCGAAGTTAAAGATTGCCCTTAAGAAGGGTTGGAAACCCGCGACATCTATGGCAAATAAGATTACGATTACCTGCACCCTTGGTAAGTCGGTTAGAAAGATAACCGCCACCAAGCCAAAGTGTCCAAAGGGATATGTTAAGAAGAAGAAGTAATAAATGAGACGTTTGTTGGCAGTTTTATTAGGGGGAGTGGTCCTAATTGGACCACTCTCTTCTATTAGCGCCGCGCAAACCCCAGACGAACATTGGACGCCAATTGCTACGCCGCAAGGAGATGGATGGCGATCTCTCTTTATCGGCGATAACACCACTCTTAATCGTGAGCCATCAACGCTCTATGCCGAAGAAGACCGCGTTGGAAATACAAACCCGACTTCTTATCACTGTGCAACAGTAGATTCAGAGAAATGTGTTGAGCTCAAACGTATCCAGGCAAGTGCTTTTCTACAACCTTGTTCACTTGAGATTCCCACCAATTGCATTGAGAGTTTTTATGCTGTGGATGCATCAGGTAGGCGAATAGATGCTGTCACGCCGATAAATTATCCAACCGCTTCAAAGTGGGATTACAAAGGCAATGATTCCCTAAATCTGCCAACCGGTGGCACTCCAACTGTCTGGAATCTTCCAGGGATTAACCATGGCGGTGGCAATAACAATTACATGGTGCAGGCATTTACCGTCAGCGGTCTTAGTAAACCTGCAAATAGTCAGATCACAACTGAGCAATTCAACTTAGAGCGATTGGTCGTAAATGTTGTACCTGTAACGCTCGTGACTGGGCAGTATGTCGAGAATATTGCAGTTGATTACACTGAATCGCCAGAGAAGACTCCACGCGGGGTAATACATAATTCAATTGATGAGTGGCGCTACTGTGCCATGGTTACAAATGGCACCTGCCAGAAGCGACAAGCTTTTCCCGATGGCGTGAAATTTGGCGTCAAACTTAAACTGCATAAGAAGATTTCAGGCTGGCTCCACGGACGGATCTACAATCCTGATGCCACCATCATTACCTCTCCTTCAAACTCTCAGACCATCGAAGTCGTTGCGCTACCAATCAGAGTTCCTATTATTGGTGAGTGGTTTAAGTGGAGCGAACTCACGCCCGAGATCCAAAAGTATGTTCTCGATGGCAAAGTTATTGGTGGCCAGGGTTACTTTGTTTCAAAGAGTCAAGCCAATGGAAATTTTCAAGAGATGGTCGGGACGTCAGGAGAGCAAGCATTTGATGCGCTATCTCTCTGGTTGCCGCAAATCAAAGATCGGGCGAGCGCCAACCCTTCAACTTGGACTTTCTACAATTTAGGAGAGTGGGAACTTGCTGAAGCAAGTAGATGCATCAGTGGCGCAACAGATCTAGTTGGTTTGGTTACTACCAATGCCGCTGTTTATGCAGCTGGTACCCCATCTTTCAATTCAGAGAATCAATCACTTGATTACAAAGTGATGGCGCCACATCTGACATCCAAAGGCGAAGTCTTTCAGGGTACATATGACCTGCGTATCCGCTCAGAGGTTGCTCGGTGCATCTATGGGTTTACCTCGGCTCCAATTCAGGCATCAATCTCTGTTCTCTCTGAAGATGGCACGATGCAACGAGCCACCCAGATTGTTAATGAAGATAAAGGCTGGCTCAGCCTCTCTGCCAATGGCTTTACATATTCAGCGCCAACAATCCAAGTACTTTTGACCCAGAGCGAGACTGCGCCAACTCCAGCGCCGGAGATGACCACCCAAGCGACCCCTGCCCCGATTGCCGCACCCGCGGTGAAGAAGCGTTCAATCACCTGCGCCAAGGTGGGCGGAAAAGGCAAGGCGACCAAGAAGGTAGTTGCGGCAAAGCCCACCTGCCCAAGGGGTTATAAGAAGGTGGCCGCTTAAGGAGTGGGCTGGGCCACGCTCATTCGGCGTGTCGCCTACCCTCAATGAAGGGGGAGGCCATGGATTTCCCTTATAAGGGGGCTCTCCCATAGAATCACCCTTCTGTCCAGCTTGAAATCCACAGATTTTTGGCGGGGCTAAACCGTGTTCGTTTAAAACTGATACAGAAATTAGGTGGCGTTACTTGGCTAGCAAAGATGGTGCGATCGAAATCGAAGGCACTGTGGCTGAAGCACTCCCTAATGCAATGTTCCGTGTTGAACTAACCAATGGACATAAAGTCTTGGCTCACATCTCAGGAAAGATGCGTAAGAACTACATCCGCATCTTGCCTGCAGACCGTGTAATCGTAGAACTAAGTCCATATGACCTAACTAAGGGTCGAATTATTTACCGTTACAAGTAAATAGTTAGACACTTCTAACAAAAGGAAATCACGTGAAGGTTAATC
>JBFYOW010000055.1:0-7425 GCA_041303595.1 Actinomycetes bacterium | reverse complement strand
AGAATCGCATGCGCGATTGTCCAACGTTGGTAATCGCTGGAGATTTCTTCACCGTAATTCTGAAGTGCCTCAACTTGAGTAATTGTGTCAAAGGTGCGACCAACATGAAGTTGGATATCGACGTGGCTACCTGGTTCAAGGCGAGCACCAAATTTCGACATGGTGCGGCGCACACCTTTTGCTACGCCTCGAATTCGGCCATGCTCTTTGGTGAGCATGGTGATGATCCGATCGGCTTCACCGAGCTTCTGGGTACGCAGCACTATCGCTTCATCGCGATAAAGGCCGGCCCTAGTACTCACGGCGCTAAGGGTAGTTAGCGAATAGCGCGGTTGATTGCAGACACGACCGCTTTAAGTGAAGCAGTTGTTGTATTTGGGTCGATTCCAACTCCCCAGAAGACATCTCCACCGATTGCGCATTCGAGATAAGCAGCTGCCGAAGCATCGCCGCCTGAAGAGAGCGCATGTTCATGGAAGTCCAGTACTCGCACATCAACACCGTAGTTATTGAGAATGTTGCAGAAGGCGGCGATTGGTCCATTGCCATGGCCCGATAGTTCGACCGCTTCACCGCGATCGGTGATCTGCACCGTCAACTGAACATCCTGGTTCATCTCTGATTTCTGAGAGAGGCCCTTAAGGCGGAATCGACCCCATGGCGCAGATTCTGTTGGTAGGTACTCATCTTCAAAGATATTCCACAACTGGTCAGCAGTTACTTCGCCACCTTCGTGGTCAGTCTTTGCCTGAACAATCTTTGAGAATTCAATTTGTTGACGACGTGGAAGATCAAGGTGATGCTCAGTCTTCAGAAGATAGGCAACGCCACCCTTACCTGATTGTGAGTTCACTCGGATAACGGCTTCGTATGAACGGCCAATATCTTTTGGATCAATTGGAAGGTATGGAACCGCCCAGGTGTGTTGATCCATTGGCACGCCGGCTGCTGCCGCATCGCGCTCAAGATGTTCGAATCCCTTCTTAATCGCATCCTGATGCGAACCAGAAAATGCAGTAAATACAAGGTCGCCACCATATGGATGGCGCTCTGGCACCTTCAACTGATTCGCATATTCAACGGTACGGCGAATCTCGTCAATATCACTGAAATCAATATGTGGATCAATACCGTGCGAGACAAGGTTCATTCCAAGAGTTACTAGACATACGTTTCCGGTGCGCTCACCATTGCCGAATAAAGTTCCTTCGATGCGATCAGCACCTGCAAGATAACCAAGTTCCGCCGCAGCAACACCGGTTCCGCGATCATTATGTGGGTGGAGCGAAACAATTACTGATTCACGGTTATTGAGGTTGCGGCACATCCACTCGATTGAATCTGCATAGACATTTGGCGTTGCCATCTCAACAGTTGCAGGAAGGTTCATGATTGTCTTCCACTGTGGAGTCGGCTTCCAGATATCGTTGACGGCATTACACACTTCAACTGCAAACTCGAGTTCAGTACCTGTATATGACTCAGGTGAATACTCAAATGAAATCTTTGTCTCGGGAACGGTTGCCATTAAATCGAGGCAGAGCTGCGCGCCATCGGTAGCAATCTTCTTGATGCCTTCTTTATCAAGACCGAAGACGACTCGGCGCTGCAGAGTTGAGGTCGAGTTATAGAGGTGGATGATTGCCTGCTTTGATCCAGCAATTGCTTCATAGGTACGACGTATAAGTGGTTCGCGTGCTTGCGTTAAGACTTGGATGATCACATCATCTGGAATCAAGCCCTCATCAATAATCTTGCGAACAAAATCAAAGTCAGTCTGTGACGCAGATGGAAATCCCACCTCAATCTCTTTGTAACCCATTGCAACGAGCAACTTGAACATCGCCAACTTGCGTGGCGTATCCATCGGATCGATAAGCGCTTGGTTGCCATCGCGGAGATCAACAGAGGACCACTTTGGCGCCACTGTCATCTTCTTATCTGGCCAGGTGCGATCTGGAAGTTCTACTGGAATAAAGGATGAATAGCGATGCACAGGCATCTTTGAAGGTGTTTGCTTTGGAAAGTTCATTACTGTTGCTCCTAACCTCAAGAACTTTAGGTCTTGAGTTATTTATCTAGAGTCGGCCGAGTTGTTACCGGCAAGACCGAACTCCGCAGCGAGGAGACCGGTTATTAGGCCTCGCTACGGCGGATAAGTAGGAGTCCGCGGAGCTTCATAGTGGAGTAATCCTACCTTGACTCCAAGAGATAGCCAAGGTGAGGATAGCGCTCCGATTAATTACGCAGCGAGCGTTGAGGCGAAGATCTGCCAAGCAAGAGCTGACTTCGCAACTAATGAGAGCGTGATGTAGGTCTTCTCGCCACGGATGTAATCACTCCACTTGCCAGCCTTCTTATATTGAAGCCACTGTACAAGTGCAAATGAGTTGAAGAAGAGGAAGATGGAGATCACAATTCCGTAGACGAATGCAGGAGCAGAGGTATCTGCTGGGCCACCGATGCTGAGAACATAGAAAATCAATCCAAGCCAAGGAACTATTCCAGCGATGCAACCGAAGATGAACGGTAGCCATCCACCATTACCAGGAGTCTCGTACTTCTCCTGTAGCCAGCCGAAGAGAATCATTGCTGCGTTGGCACCGAAGATTGCAACAATCGCTGCCACATCAGAGACGCCAGTAATGAGCGCAATCAAAACAATCATTACAGATGAGCTAATGGAATATTCAACCCAGCGGAAATAGTTGTGTTGCTTCTCGATTCCAGCAGCATAGCGGCCAAAGAATTGTGGTGATGCAACGAGGAAGTGGAAGAAGGCAGAGAGTCCCAAGAAGATGGCGACAGTTAATCCGATGGGTGCATCGAGCAAGGTAATGGGATCAGTAAAAGTCGATCCTGGGGGACCGGCCATATAGCGAGCAACGATTGGCAAGGTGAAATCATTTGCCAGAGAGAGCACGACAGCCATCTGCGCCAGGTGAAGGAGGCCTGCAATGAGGTTGTATCGACGGAGTGAAGTTGCTGTGACTGATTTACTCATGGAAAAAGCCTACGGGGAGAAGCTCGCTTTCTCCTCCTTTACTGCTGGCCTGTCGGAATCCAATATGTGCGAAAGAGTTCGCCATCTTCATATGGGTGAGGCACAAGAGCGGCAAATTCTCCCCCGCACTTCTCAATCACCTTACGGGATGCTTCATTATCTGAATGACACGAGATAAAGACTTTCTCTTCGCCCCGCTCTTTCATGAACTCCACCCCATATTTCAACATGTAGGTCGCAACGCCTTGACCGCGAAATTCTGGAGCGACGCCGTAACCAATATGGCCGCCAACGAGAGCTAGAAAATCGTTGAGGCGGTGGCGAATTGAAAGTCGTCCCGCAATCTTTCCGTCGATGACCGCGACTAAGAAAGTTGAATCAACCATTCCTTGTGGAACAGTGGCCGCCTCTTTCCATGTCGCGACTCGATCAAGGTAAGCGCAGAACTCTTCATCCTGAACATAATTGCTGAGCAAGAAATCCCAATCATCCAGCGCAGCAACAGCCTCGTGAACCCGTGCCGCATCAAGAGCATCTTCCGGGCGAAGCTCACGCATCTCGATATTAAGCGGCATCGATATCTTTCATCAATGATTCAATCTCGGCCATATCTTTAATCTCAAAGATCCAGCGCTTAAATTCACCGCTCTTTAAGGTAATAATTGCAGCAGGTTTGCGGCGATAGATTGCCAGGAAATCTTTTCCCTTGAGATATCTCATTGTTCCCAACATGACTACAAAAGGGATCCCGGTGCCTGGCGCACGCACGCCTTTGAGGACTTCGCGTACCCAAGGGTTCTCCTCAATCTCAATTGATTCGACCTCAGTTAAATCAACCTCGGGAGATTTATGAAAAGCCCCCAGTATTTCGAGCAAGGAAAGTTCCAGGCGAACTTTCTCACCATCAACTACTAAATGTGCCATGGCGAAAGAGTAACGAACGAAAGCAGTTAGAGGACTGGTAAATAACGATCGAGCTCGTACTGGCTTACCTGACGGCGATAATCCAGCCACTCGGCTCGCTTATTACGCAAAACATATTCAAAGACGCTCTCACCAAGTGTTTCGCGAACAAGTTCGCTCTTCTCCATGATCTCAATAGCTTCATTGAGGTTTGCTGGCAAGATTTCAACATCGTTCGATGCCTCTAACTTGTACTTCTTCTCAATTCCCTTAAGGCCAGCTGCAATCATCACCGCATATGCCAAGTAAGGATTGCAGGCAGAGTCAGGTGAGCGGAACTCAATCCGAGTTGAGTTCTCCTTATTTGGCTTATACATAGGAATTCGAACAAGGGCGCCACGATCATTATGGCCCCAGTTGATAATTGCTGGTGCCTCTCCCCCACCTTGTAGGCGCTTATATGAATTGACCCATTGATTTGTAATCGCTGTGATCTCAGATGCATGCTTCAAAATTCCAGCAACAAATTGGCGACCGACCTCAGACAAGTTGAGCTCTGCCTTTGGATCGTAGAAGGCATTCTCTTCGCCCTTAAAGAGCGAGACGTGGGTATGCATTCCAGAACCTGGATGATCTGTAAATGGCTTTGGCATAAAGGATGCATAGAAGCCTTGCTCGAGCGCAACCTCTTTAATGACATGGCGGAATGTCATGATGTTATCTGCGGTACTCAATGCATCTGCATAACGAAGATCAATTTCTTGCTGTCCTGGCGCACCTTCATGATGACTAAATTCAACAGAGACACCCATTGCCTCTAGCAAAGTAATTGCTTGGCGACGGAAGTCATGCCCAACAACTGCCGGCGTGTGATCGAAGTAGCCACCTTGATCTACCGGAACTGGCGCGCCACCCTTTTCAGGTTGCGACTTAAAGAGGAAGAACTCAATCTCTGGGTGGGTGTAACAGGTGTAACCCATCTCCGCCGCCTTCGCCAATGTGCGACGCAGAACATTGCGCGGATCTGTAGGTGAAGGTTCGCCATTGGGCAATGTGATATCGCAGAACATACGTGCCGCACCAGGAGCTTCGGTGCGCCATGGCAGTATTGAGAATGTTGCTGGATCCGGCTTTGCCAACATATCTGATTCGAATTGTCGGGCAAATCCTTCAATTGCAGAACCATCAAAGCCGATACCTTCATCAAATGCGCCAGCAAGTTCGGCCGGTGCAATCGCAACTGACTTGAGAGTTCCAAGAACATCGGTAAACCAGAGGCGGATAAATCGAATATCGCGCTCTTCGATAGTACGAAGAACGAACTCTTGCTGCTTGCTCATGCGGTCTGAGGACATGGCCACATCCTGCCAAAGCGATGTTTCGCCTGTGTTACAAAATTAGAGCTCTCTCCAATGAGAGGTCATTGGCAGACGGCGATCCTTGCCGAATGCACGCTGTGAGACCTTTGGCCCAGGAGGATATTGGCGGCGCTTATATTCGGCCTTATCCACCATGGCAATTACTCGCTTTACCAGCGCTTGATTAAAGCCCATCGCAATTAACTCATTATGTCCATGGTCTTCATCGACATAGTTGCGCAAGAGTTCATCGAGGATTTCATATTCAGGAAGTGAATCTGAATCCTTTTGATCTGGGCGAAGTTCTGCACTTGGCTCTTTCTCAATTGAGCGCACTGGAATCGGAGGCTTCTCGCCTGCAATCCGGGCCGCCTCATTGCGCCAGCGCGATAGCGCCCAGACATCGACCTTATAAATATCTTTAATCGGCGCATATCCACCAACCGCGTCGCCATACAAAGTGGAGTACCCACATGCGAGCTCTGACTTATTGCCAGTGGCCAGTACCAACATATTCTCTTGATTAGATATTGCCATCAACGTTGTTCCGCGAACACGTGCTTGGAGATTCTCTTCGGCTAATCCAGTTAACTTCATCTGGCTCATATATGAATCGACCATTGACTCGATGCGGACAGTGCGAAGTCGAAGGCCGGTATTGCGCGCAAGTTCTTCTGCATCTTCAATTGAATGATCTGATGAATACTTACTTGGCATCGCAACGCCATGGACCAGCTCTGGACCAAGGGCATCACAAGCGAGCGCCGCGACTAGCGCTGAGTCAATACCGCCTGAAAGTCCAATCAAAACCTGGCTGAAACCGTTCTTGATTACATAATCGCGAAGACCAACAACTATCGCACTCCAGATTTCTTCTTCATCACCGAGGCGATGCGCGATGCCAGGTGTAAGCATGCGATCTAGTTTTGCCTCGTCTTCAGAGATGACGATATCTGGCGTACTTGTGCCGCCTTCGGCTTCGAGATCAAGCAACATCATGCCATCTTCAAATTGTGGTGCGCGGGCAATCACATTGCCGTGGGCATCCACTGCAATGCTGTCACCATCAAAGACCAAATCATCCTGGCCACCAGTCATGTTTACGTAGACCAATGGCGCACCAAGTTCTAGTGCACGCTTCTTTACCAAAGCTGCCCGCACATCATCTTTATCTCTCTCATATGGAGAGCCATTAGGCACAAGGACCAAGCCAGGCTTTCGCGCAGCAAGCTTTGCGGTGATTCCACCATCAACCCAGAGATCTTCACAGATCAGAATTCCAACATCGATGCCGTGGATACGAACTACTAGGGTTTGGTTTCCTGGGACAAAGTTGCGGTACTCATCAAAGACTCCGTAATTCGGCAATTGACACTTGGTATAGGTCGATGCGATTGCCCCGCCAGTTATGACAGCCACGCGGTTCTGAGGCGCACCATTGATGTGATCGAGGTATCCAACGATTGAGACCAACTTCGCCGGCAAGACTGCAGCGAGTACTTCAATTGATTTACGGCTAGCTAATTGAAAGGAAGGGCGGAGCGCTAAATCCTCCACGGGATATCCAGTTAATGACATCTCCGGAAAGAGTGCGACGTGAGCCCCGTTATTTGCCGCGGACTCGGCGTGAGCCAAGATCAGCGCAGCATTGCCCTCAAGGTCACCCACGGTCGGGTTGATCTGGGCGAGAGCGACTCTCAACTTCATTGTTCAAGAGTAGAGGAGTATCGTTTCTTATTGAACCTATATAGCCCGGGGACCAGCAATGGCTTCGAGGTCAGGAGAAATACATGTCAGCAACGACCCTTTATGGCGGAGCCGCGCACCGTCGCGTCACCATTCTCGATCTCAAGAGCGCCAAAGAACGCGGCGAAAAATGGGCGATGCTCACTTCATACGAGCAGATGACCGCCTCCATCTTTGATGAGGCCGGCATCCCAGTTCTTCTCGTCGGTGATAGCGCCGGTAATAACTTCCTTGGTGAAGAGAACACCATCCCAGTCACTGTTGATGAGTTGATTCCACTTACCCGCGCCGTAGTTCGCGGTTCATCGCGATCACTCGTTGTGGCAGACCTTCCCTTTGGCTCCTATGAATCTTCGCCAGAGCAAGCTCTTGCCACATCGATTCGTTTCTTTAAAGAGGCGGGTGCAATGGAGT
>JBFYOW010000054.1:0-7443 GCA_041303595.1 Actinomycetes bacterium | reverse complement strand
GATTGAATCGGTTATTACTGAGAAGACGAAAGTTGTCGCTCTTACTCATCAATCGAATGTTTTGGGAACAATCAATCCGCTAGAAGCAATTGTGAAGCGCGCCCATCAAGTGGGAGCAGTTGTTGTTCTCGATGCATGCCAATCGATTCCACATATGAGCGTTGATGTAAAAGCGCTTGATGTAGATTTTCTCGCATTCTCTGGCCATAAAGCTGTAGGCCCAACCGGCGTAGGTGTCTTTTGGGGTAAGGCTGACCTGTTAGCCGATCTTCCACCATTTTTGACCGGTGGCTCAATGATTGAAACAGTCACAATGTCTGGCGCAACATGGGCTCCTGCACCGAAAAAGTTTGAAGCTGGTGTTCCTAATATGGCGCAAGCAGCAGGTCTGGGTGCGGCATTGAAATACCTCACCAACGTTGGCATGGAGCAGATTCATCAACATGAGATTGCTTTGACCTCATATTTGCTTGATCAGTTCTCGGAAATCTCTGATTTGAAGATCATTGGACCAACATCGATGGATGCCCGTGGTGGCTCAATCTCCTTTACCTTCGGGGATATCCATCCACACGATTTAGGTCAGTTCTTAGATAACCAGGGCATAGCTGTCCGTACGGGCCATCACTGTGCTTGGCCACTCAACCGAAAGATGGGAGTGGTTGCAACTACGCGAGCATCTCTATATCTGTACAACACACTCGAGGATTGCGATGCGCTAGTTGCTGGAATCCAAGATGCTCAGAGATACTTCGCTCGATGATGCAACTAGATAACCTTTATCAAGAAGTAATCCTTGACCACTACAAGAACCCCCAAAATAAAGTTCTTGAATCGGATAACGATGCCCAAGTTCATCACGTCAACCCAAGTTGCGGTGATGAAGTTACTTTAGGCGTAAAGCTCGATGGCGAGAAGGTTCTCTCTATCAATTGGGATGGCGTTGGATGTTCAATCTCTCAGGCCAGCACCTCAATCATGAGTGACCTCCTAGTGGGAAAGCCACTTTCAGAGGCAAATCTGATTGCGGAGAATTTCTTGCACCTTATGCAGAGCAAGGGCGCAGAAGAGGGGGATCCAGAGATTCTCGAAGATGCCGTCGCTCTCTCTGGCGTTTCAAAGTACCCGGCGAGAATCAAATGTGCATTACTTGGCTGGATGGCCTTTAAAGATGCTTCTGTGCAAGCGCACAGCAAGGAAGAGAAGTAGGATACGAATATGGCTGCACAGGTAGAAGATGTAACAGAGGCGATGAAAGATGTCGTTGACCCAGAGCTCGGAATCAACGTCGTTGATTTAGGTCTTATCTATGACGCAATGGTCGATGAGAACAATATTGCCGTACTTAACATGACGCTTACTTCAGCTGCATGCCCACTGCAGGATGTCATTGAAGATCAGACCCGTCAAGCTTTAGCTCCGCTAGTCGATGATGTACGGATCAATTGGGTCTGGATGCCACCTTGGGGTCCAGATAAAATTAGCGATGATGGCCGCGAGCAACTTCGCGCACTCGGTTTTACTGTTTGATCTTTGAAACGGTGAGGCGATGAGCCAACATCAAATCTGGATGACGATGCGGTCAATGACCGCGGATCCTTCGTTGAAGAGCCAGAAACTCAAGAGTGGAACACTCAAGCGCATCTTCACCTACGCAAAGCCGTATAAGAAGTACATCTCACTCTTTCTCGTCACCGTAGTTATTGATGCAGTTCTCATCGTCAGCACGCCTTTACTGCTTCGTCGGCTAATTGACCAAGGTGTGATTCCGAAGAATGGCGCGCTGGTCACAGAACTAGCTCTCATTGTTGGTGGATTGGCTGTTCTCGATGCAGCCTTCAATATTGTGGGGCGTTGGTTTTCGGCCCGCATCGGCGAGGGCTTGATTTACGATCTCAGAAGTCAACTCTTCACGCACGTTCAACGACAGTCAGTGGCTTTCTTTACACGCACGCAAACAGGCGCACTTATCTCTCGTCTCAATTCGGATGTAATTGGAGCCCAGCAAGCATTTACGGCAACTCTCTCTGGTGTGGTCAGTAATGTAATCAGTCTTGTCCTAGTTGCTGGAACTATGGCAGTGCTCTCGTGGCAGATCACGGCGATATCTCTCGTTCTACTTCCACTCTTTGTCTACCCGACGAAATGGGTTGGGAAACGCATTCAAGCCCTTACTCGCGAATCCTTCGATCTCAATGCGAAGATGTCGAGCACGATGACAGAGCGCTTCAACGTCTCTGGAGCAATGTTGGTTTCGCTCTACGGAAGACCCGAGAGCGAGTCAACTCTCTTTAGAACTCGTGCCCGAAAAGTTGCCGATATGGGTATTGAGATGGCGATGCTTAACCGACTCTTCTTTGTCTCACTCACCAGTGTGGCCGCGGTAGCTACGGCAGTTGCATACGGTTTTGGTGGCCACCTCGCAATATCCGGCTCAATCACCGTAGGAACTCTATTGGCAATTACGGCGCTGCTCGCTCGCCTCTATGGCCCACTCACAGCGCTCTCTAACGTTCGCGTCGATGTAATGTCTTCGCTCGTTTCTTTTGAACGCATCTTTGAGGTACTCGATCTTGAACCTATGGTGAAAGAGAAAGCAAATGCAATCACGCTTTCGCCAGGTCCTGCCGAGATTTCATTTAACAATGTTCGATTTTCTTATCCGAAGGCGGATGAAATCTCTCTGGCATCACTTGAATCGGTTGCAAAACCAGAGGTGATTCTCAGTGGCGAAATTCTCAAAGGCGTGAGCTTTACCGCAAAACCAGGAACTCTGACTGCAATTGTTGGTCCTTCAGGTGCGGGCAAGACAACGCTGAGTGCACTGATGCCACGCCTCTACGATGTTACTGAAGGCTCCATCGATGTTAATGGTGTTGATCTTCGAGAATTCACACTTCAGTCGCTGCGCGACCAAATTGGGGTGGTTGCGCAGGATCCACATCTCTTCCACGAAAGCATCGCCGAGAATCTCCGTTACGCAAAGATTGATGCAAGCGATGATGAGTTGATTGCTGCTTGCAAATCTGCACAAATCTGGGGTTTGATTGAATCGCTTCCAAATGGGCTCGACACAATGGTGGGTGAGCGTGGCCATCGTCTCTCTGGTGGCGAAAAGCAAAGGTTAGCAATCGCCAGAATGTTATTGAAAGCGCCATCGATTGTAATTCTTGATGAAGCTACGGCTCATCTCGACTCAGAGAATGAAGATTTGGTTCAGGAAGCGCTCAAAAGCGCTCTCGTTGGACGGACATCACTTGTCATTGCCCATCGCCTGAGTACAGTGATGAATGCCGATCAAATCTTGGTGATTAGCGATGGCGAAATTATCGAACGTGGAACACATGCAGAGTTGATGTCGAGTTCAGGCCTTTACTCAGAGCTCTTCTCGCGTCAGGACCTCACGGCGAATCAAGAAACGGCCGTAGATAACTAAGCCTCCAAAGATGATCCATTGCAGCGCGTAAGCAAAGTGAGGGCCATCAGATAACTCTGGTAGCGCAGCGGCTACCTCGGGCGTGAGTTCTGGTTGGTCTCCTCCGAGCAAATCAATGTAGAACTTTGAGTTAATGCCTAATTCTGTATTTGAAGATTGTGCATTTGCCTCTGAAATCAATCCGCCTTCTTTGCCCGTTGGAATTGCAAAGAATTTTCCTTGGGGGAGTGAACGATCGAGTCTCAGTCGCCCTTCAATCTGAACTTCATTCTTTGGAATGGCCGGAAGGGTCGGTGCAATTGTGGCGCTAGCACCGGCTTGGACCCAACCTCTATCTACCCAATAAAGAGCGCCACCTTTATCTTGAAAAGCTGTGAGAACTTCAAAGCCGTACTTGCCTTCAAAGTATCGATTGCGGAGAAGAATCTGCTTTGTGGCGTCGAAAGTTCCAATTGCCGAAATCTTGCGCCATTCATTTGCCGGAGCATTATCAATCGCATCACTTACTGAGATGGCAGGCAAATCTGCGCGAGCTTCAATCTGATTATTTCTCTCTTGCCGATCAACACCGCGGTGATACTGCCATTGTGATGCCCAGAGACATCCAATAACCATCAGAACCGCAACTAAGCTCTTTAGAAGCGAAAGAGGTTCGCGTTTATTCAATTCCGCGCGGCCTCTTACTCATTATGTTCGCGCCAGGGAGAACCGTCTCTCTACCTGCATTCGCAATTACAACTGCGATATAAGGCAAGAACATTGCGCCAGCAAGTGCGAACCACCGATATGGAGATGGAAGAACCACGGTCAGAAGAAAGCAGAGAGTTCGGATAATCATCGAGATGAGATATCGACGTTGACGAGCTGCCAGATCGTTCTTCAAGCTTTTGGGTGCTGAGGTGATAGAGAAACTCTCTTGCTCACTGCTTTTTGACTTCCTTGAGGGCTTCATGGTCTAAGAGTAAGAGGCGCGGAGAGCAAAGGCACACTGAAAATCGTATTTACGCGGAAGTAACGGGTAAGTTTGCTCTCATGAGCGAATCTCCATCTATCGCGCTGGTCACAGGCGGAAACCGAGGCATCGGACTCGCTATCGCCCAGAGCCTCAAGGCAGCCGGGCATCGAGTCGTAATCACCTATCGCAGCGGTACACCACCAGAGGGTTTCGATGCAGTCCAGATGGATGTGACATCGAGTGAGTCGGTAGATGCCGGCTTTACCAAGATTGAGACAGAGATTGGCCTGCCAGAGATAATTGTTGCAAATGCGGGAATCACAAAGGACACCCTCGTGATGAGGATGAGTGATGAAGATTTTGAGAGCGTCATCAACGCAAATCTAACCGGCGCTTTTCGAGTATCAAAGCGCGCAACAAAAGGACTGCTAAAGCTTAAGCGCGGTCGATTGATATTTATCGGTTCAGTAGTAGGAGGAGTTGGAGCTGCAGGCCAGGTCAATTACTCAGCATCCAAATCAGGATTGGTTGGGATGGCTCGATCTCTCGCGCGCGAGTTAGGTAGTCGAGGCATTACCGCCAATGTGGTCGCACCAGGATTTGTGGAGACCGATATGACCGCAGATCTTGATGAGAAGCGTCGCGGTGATATCGCAGCTCAAGTTCCATTGGGACGTTTCTGTACACCTGATGAAATCGCCGATGTCGTAACATTTATTGCATCACCTCAAGCGAGCTATATCACTGGAGCCCTTATTCCAGTTGATGGCGGATTAGGAATGGGTCACTGATATGGGAATCCTTCAAGGTAAGAACATCCTCGTCACTGGAGTCCTTACAGATGGCTCTATTGCATTTCATATTGCAAAGATTGCACAAGAAGAAGGTGCAAATGTCGTACTCACCGGATTTGGTCGTGGGTTAAGTCTTACGACCCGTATTGCTGGACGGCTTCCACAGATGCCACCGATTATTGAACTCGATGTTACAAACCAAGAGCACCTCGATGGGTTGGCAGATCAACTTCTCAAGCACGTTCCTCATCTTGATGGTGTTGTTCATTCGATTGGTTTCGCACCAGAGACCGCTCTCGGTGGAAACTTTCTCAATACAGAGTGGCCCGATGTCTCCACCGCAGTTCAAGTCTCTGCATATTCACTGAAGTCACTCACACTCGCTTGTCGCCCCTTAATGAAAAATGGGGGATCGGTCGTTGGTCTTGATTTTGATGCTCAGGTCGCTTGGCCACTCTATGACTGGATGGGAATCGCCAAGGCAGCTCTTGAATCCACTAGTCGATACCTTGCAAAGTATCTCGGTCCAGAGAATATTCGCGTCAACCTCATCGCCGCTGGTCCAATCAGTACTGTTGCAGCGAAATCAATTCCTGGTTTCGCGCGCTTTAAAGAGCTTTGGGATGAACGTTCACCATTAACGTGGGATGTCACCGATCCTGTTCCGGCAGCACAAGCATCTGTTGCGCTCTTAAGCGATTGGTTCCCGAAGACAACTGGAGAGATCATCCATGTTGATGGCGGCTTCCATGCCATGGGCGGCTAATAGACCTTGGGCGGCTAATAGATCTTGGGTTGCTAGTAAGCAATTCGCGGCAGCAGTCGTTCTTCTGCCACTTCTTGTTGGAGTCTTTACCTTCGTTGCCTCTGGCTCACTCTCACCAGAACCAGCGCCGACGCAGATTCAATATTGTTTTAAAGAAGATTCTGTCTCTATCGAAACCACAACCCTAGATAGCTGCCCACTCAATGCAATATCTCTAGGAAGTGGTCCGCTCACGGAGAGTGTGACTGTCACAGGTAGCGCTGATGGAGTTCATCCGATTCTGCTCAATCGATTTGCAGCGGCAAAAGTTGCGGCAGCAATTGAAGGAGTCAATCTCTACATTACCTCAGGTTTTAGAAGTGAGGAGAGACAAGGCGAGCTCTTTGCCGAGGCAGTCGAAAAGTATGGGAGCGAGAGCGAGGCAGCTAAATGGGTCTTGCCGCCACAATATTCACACCATCCAGAGGGTCTCGCTTTAGATATCAACTATCCCGGTGATCGAGCCGGTGCGCGATGGCTTGATCAGAATGGATATCGTTTTGGACTCTGCCGTGTTTATGCCAATGAATGGTGGCATTTTGAAGCGGTCTCTGAGCCAGGCTCTAAATGTCCGGCAATGGCTCCCAACGCGCTTATCGATCTGCAATCGGGGGATGGGCAAGTGGAGGATTTGGGGTAATTCCAGCCCTCGGCTAATATTTCCCCCAGACCAGTGGCCTACGGCTGCTGCAAGAGGAGTTCGCACTCCCACCCTCACTGCTTCGGCGGGTTGGTTTGTCAGGTAAGGCCCCAAGGGGTCTATCTTGTTCAGTGCGCCTTTTCTTTCAGCGCGGTAGCTACTTAAACCGAATGAAGGAGCGAAAATCACCACTGACCCACGCATCAATGATCGAATCCGCACACCGCAGGTTCGTCTGATTAATTACACAGGCGAGCAAGTTGGAGTTGTAGATATCGAAGCTGCATTGGCGATGGCGGATGAAATCGGACTCGATCTCGTAGAGATCGCAGCTGAGGCAAATCCACCCGTATGCAAAATCATGGACTTCGGAAAGTACAAGTACGAAGTTGCACAGAAGGCACGCGAAGCTCGCCAGAACCAGACACATATTGTTGTTAAGGAAGTACGTCTTACGCCAAAGATTGAAAATCACGATTACGAGACAAAGCGCTCGGCAGTCGAGAAGTTCCTTAAAGGTGGCGACAAGGTGAAGATCACCATGAAGTTCCGCGGACGTGAGCAAACTCGTCCAGAGCTCGGTTTCAAACTCTTGCAGCGTCTTGCAGAAGATGTAAAAGAGTTTGCCTTTGTTGAGTTCGCACCCAAGCAAGAGGGTCGAAATATGACAATGGTGCTCGGCCCAATAAAGAAGAAGACTGAAGCAGTCGCAGAGCAGAAGGCAGCGCGAGCCGCCAAAGCTAAGGCCGCGGAAGAAGCTTCAGCAGAGTAAGTAGATTTAAAAGTTTTTCACACGACGTAAGTAATAAGGAG
>JBFYOW010000053.1:0-7691 GCA_041303595.1 Actinomycetes bacterium | reverse complement strand
ATAACGCACTCCATCGAGTATGAGCGCATCGCCTGTGCTCATAGCAATCGATGGTGAAGATGGATTCTCATAAACCTCTTCTGGCGTTCCATGTTGAGCAATCTTGCCTGCCTGCATCAAGACCACTCGATCAGATGAGACCAGCGCCTCTTCTCTATCGTGGGTTACAAGAATCGCAGTGGTTCCAGCAGATCGAAGTAGAGATACAACGTCACTGCGGAGTTCATTGCGCAATTGCGCATCGAGAGCCGAGAATGGCTCATCCAGAAGTACCATCTTTGGCTTTACCGCCAGCGCGCGAGCTAGCGCAACGCGAGTTTGCTGTCCACCAGAAATTTCAGATGGTCGGCTATCTTCAAAGCCGCGCATCGATATCAGGTCTAGCATTTCAGTAACAACCTTGCGGATCTCTTCTTTGCTATAACTTTTCTTATCCAGACCAAAGGCGATGTTCTTAGCAACACTCAGATGTGGGAAGAGCGCTCCTTGCTGCGGCACATAACCAATTCCTCGTCGATGAGGAGGGAGAACGACTGATGAGAGGCCTACCAACTGTGATCCAAAACGAATAGTGCCCGATGTTGGCTGGATTAGACCTGCTATCGAACGAAGCAGAGTTGTTTTACCGCAACCAGATGGACCAAGCAGGGCTGCAATTTCACCTTGAGCAAGTGAGAGCGAGAGGTCGTTAATGACTCTCTTTGAACCAAAGGAGACTTCGAGATGCGAAACTTCTAGCGACGACATCAGCTATCCCCCAATCTCAATCTTGTTATCTTTCGATTCCAGCCGCTCAGGAAGACTCAGCAAAAATGTTGGAATCGCCGCGATTAAAACCAAGAGTAATGCATATGGCGCCGCCTCATTAAATCGATTGATGGATGCATAACTCCAAATCTGAGTTGCCAGCGTCTCCATTCCAGTGGGGCGGAGCATCAAAGTTGCCGGAAGTTCCTTCATCGCCGTGAGGAATACCAGAAGCGCGCCAAGACCAATGCCAGGTAGCGCCATAGGCATCGTCACGAGAGTGGTGACTTTAAATTTACTCTTTCCAAGTGATGCTGCAACATCTTTGAGAACTGCAGGGACCTGTGAAAGCGAGGCAGTTGTTGATGCAACGGACTTCGCAAGAAATAGAAGCGAGTAAGCGAAGGCCAGTAAGAGAGTTGTTTGATAGAGCGCGCCAATCTTCGATCCAAGTGAGACCAAAGCTAATCCGATAACGACTCCAGGTAGGGCGTGGCTAACCAGGACAATACGTTCAGCGCTACGAGCGATTCTGCTTGAAGATTGTGAACTCATAATGGCGATGGGAACGGAAAGCAGCAGCGCAATGAGCGCACCAAGCCCAGCGACGGAGATTGTTGAAACAGCAGCGCTAAAGAGATCTCCATACTCGATTGACTCTGGATTACCAATAAAGCGGCTCACGAGTACGTAAATAGGTGCAATGACTGCGAGAGCAACATAGGTAGCGAGAAGAGCCAAGATTGTTATTGAGTAAGAAGCCTTACTTATTAACAAATTCTTTACCGAATAACTTCTCGCAATCGCATTACGTACACCCTTGCCTTTGAACTTCTCCTCCAGAATGATGAATACCACTGAAGCAAGTACCAAAATCAATGCGATAACTGCGGCAGCGCTTCGATCGTAAGAAGCTTTATACATATTCTGAATTGTGACCGTTAAAGTCTCTGTATTTAAGAGCGATACTGCGCCAAAGTCGCTCATCACATAGAGGCCGGTTAGTAGTGCACCAGCACTGATATTGAGTCTGATCTGTGGCAAGACGATCCGGAAGAAAATCTGGATTCTTGTCAGACCCAGAGTCTGTGCCACTTCAATTAACCCTGTGTCCACCCGACGTAGTCCAACTAAATTAGCCAGTACTACATATGGCATCGTTGTCAGAATCAAAATAAAGGCCGAGGCGTAAAGCCCTGAGAGAGATGGCACGATGGCAAGCCATGTGTAGGTAAATACATATGATGGAATCGCTAATGGAAGTATCGCTGGAATGATCAGAAAGCGAGCTAACGGCAGTTGAACAAAGAAGAGGCCGTTGGCAAGGATGGTTCCGAGGAATACATTTACGACAACAACAATAAGAACGAGAAGAGTTGTAGAACCGACTACTTCGAGAGTCTTTGTGCGAAAGAGTAGATCCAGAATCTCGGGAAATGGCTTCTCAAAAGCTCTCATACCTAAATAAATAAGGGGAATAAGGGTAAAAACAAGAACTAACAAGGTCGAAAATTGAAGCCCAAGTACGCGCCAATTGCGCCCTCGGCGGTTTACCGAAGGCGCAATTGGCTGTGACTGACTTAGACCAGTTGGCATTTGTTAGAGCAATCCAACCTTAATGAGCAGATCCTGAGTTGCCTTTACATTCTTGAGCGCATCAAGATCGATTGCTGGTGCCCCGATTTCCGTCATTGAAGGAAGTCCTTCAGGTGCGCTAGATCCATCGAGTAGCGAGTATTCGTGTGTTTTGCTTACAAACTCTTCTTGGACCTTGCCAGAAGTTAAGAAATTAATCAGATCTTCTGCCGCTGAATATTTCTTGCTCGAAGCGAGAACTCCGGCACCTGAGACGTTAATCAGATTTCCAATATCGCCGGTACGGAAGAAACCATTATCAACCTTAATCTCACGGCCAAGAGATTCTGAAACTTCCCAAGTGTAGTAATGGTTGACCAAACCAATCTTTATCTCGCCTTTATCAATGGCTTCAACAATCGCACTGTTCTTGGCGAAGATCTTCACATCATTTGATTTCAAACCTTTGAGCCACTTCTCTGCCGCAGCTGAACCAGCCTCGTTAATCAGAGCAGTAACAAAAGCTTGGAAAGATGAATTGCTTGGCGCTATTCCAAGAATGCCCTTGTAGGCGGGCGCGGTGAGATCAGTGACGCTCTGCGGAAGCGTTGTAAGTGATGGGCTATAGGCAAATACTCGTGCGCGGCCGGTAACGCCGACCCATTCACGATTAGCTGCTACATAGGTGGCAGGAATCGTGGTGGCGACATCATCTGGAAGTGCTGTAAAGAGTTCTGCTGCGGCAACGGCACCTAGTGCGCCAGCATCCTGTGATAAGAAGAGATCAGCTGGAGAGTTCTTACCCTCTTCAAGAATCTGTGCAGCAAGTTCAGCCGAATCGCCATAGCGGATATTCAGCTTGATTCCTGACTCTGCCTCCCACTCTGCGAAGAATGGGGCAATGAACTCTTCGGAACGTCCTGAGTAGATGGTCAACTCTTGAACATCGGAGGCCTGTTCACCTGAAGATGAGCAGCCAGTGATCAGGCTTGCTCCTAGAGCTGTGGAGAGGGCTAGTAGGGCTATTTTCTTTACTTTTTTCTGTATCTGCACGTAATTCCTATCGTTTTTTCATCTCGGCGAGCATCTCTCGACCAATAATTCGAAAGGGTAATCCATTGAGGCGAATTACGCAACATAAGTGTTGCGTAAATACCCTGCCTTTCAGAATCGCTGATATCCCATGCCCTCATGCGCTCATGCGCTCAGCGATACTACGACCATGTCTGCCACCTTTATCTACCCACCTCCCAATGATGGCAAGCCCTTTCGCCTCAATATGGGGCTTCGCTCAATGGAGCTTTCACAGTGGCTAGAGGCAGGCGATGATCTATCCGTGCAGATAATTGAGCGACAACAACTGATTGATTCAGCTCGAGAAGTTGTTTATCAAGAACTGCCTGGATATCGAGGAGCTATCGCAGAGCTCGTAGAGCGCGTTGTCGAGAACCTAAATGAATTTCATGATCGCGATTACACATTCACATCGAATAACGTTACATATCTTCCAACCGATACCACAATCTCGCTCAACTCAGATGATGTCTTGCTGCAGCTTGCTTCAATCATTGCCGAGGATCTTGTTGTGCTGGCCCGCGAAGATGGCGAATGGAAAATAGTTGCAGGTGCAGTCATCTTCCCTTCACGGTGGAAGTTATCCGAGAAAATTGGAAAAGGGATGGATGCAGTGCATACCCCGGTTCCTGGATATGCCACCTCACTTGCTCCTTACATGACCGCAACATTCGACAAGGTCACCGTGGACCGCCCGGTTTGGCGTAAGAACTGGTCCCTTCACAGCACAGAAGATTTACATCAACCAACATCTATTCATGAGCCAGCTGCACCTGAAGATTACTGGTGGCGTACCGAGCGCCAAACCCTCACCAGGGCAAAGGTCGGTGAGTTTATGTACTTCACTATTCGCAACCGCGCTGAACCTCTGCATTGGATAAAGAACGATGCGCAAAGCGCGCAGCTCTTCGCGCAAACCCTTGCCAGTTACTCCCCCGAGACCATCGAATACAAGGGCTTGGTCAAAGATCATCAAGCGATTGTTGATTACCTACGCGGGTAGTTCCTCTACTCTTAAGCCATGGCAATCAATAAGAACGAACGCGGTAAATCGGCACTTGTCGTCATTGATGTGCAGGTAAACGTTGTTAAAGAGGCATATCTGCGCGATGAGAAGGTCGCCAATATGGTAAAGGCCGTTGAGAAAGCCCGCGCCGCAACGATTCCTGTGATTTGGGTCCGCCACTCCGAAGAAGAGCTCCCGATTGGCTCTGATGGCTGGCAGATAGTTCCTGAACTCGTGCCATTTCCTAACGAACCAATTATTGAGAAGAAGTTTCGCAGCACATTTGTTGAGACAAACTTTGAAGAAGTTCTGGCATCGCTAAAAATCAGCCATCTCTATATCTGTGGTGCCGAGACTAATAACTGCGTTCGCCATACTGCAATGTCTGCGCTAGAACATGGCTATGACATGACTCTGATTGAAGATGCCCACACCACAACTGGCTTTGAATGGGATGGCTTTGTGATGGATGCCGCACGCACCATTGATGAGCAGAATACAAACTTTATTGGTTATCGACTTCCAACATGCAGCGCCGACATTAAGAAGGTCAGCGAACTCTTTGCTTAGCGGTGATGTCCACGCTCGTTAAATGAACGAAGCGCGCGCAAGCCATCTGATGGCCACAATGAAATACTTGAGATCGAACATGGCGTTGCTTCCATATGGAAGACGCCATCATTTGGTCCACCAATAGCTAAGTTAGCGGCTGATTTGATTACACCGTTATGGGTAACAACTACGACTTTCTGCCCTGGATATTGCGATAGTACTTTCTCCATCGCTGCATCAATACGAACTGCAGCTTCATCGTAAGACTCTCCGCCACCCGGACGATATGAGGATGAGTTAACCCACGCCTGATAATCCTCAGGAGTTTCAGCTTTTACCTCTTCAATTGATTTGCCATCCCATGAACCGAATGAGAGTTCATACCAATCTGTATCGTCGATAACACTCAATCCAGTTGCACGAGCGATTGCATCTGCAGTCTGGCGTGCACGCTTAAGAGGCGATGAAATCAGTATCTCTGGCTCTAATTTTGCCACCTCTGCTGCAACTCTTTCTGCCTGTGCCAAGCCATCTGCAGTGAGTTCTGGATCTAGGGCGCCTGTGCCAGAGAATTTACGAGTCGGAGTAAGGATTGTTTCGCCATGGCGGACAAAGTAAATAGTGGTTGGAACTTCTTTGCTGCGCAGACGGTCGGTGAGAAAGTTCTCTTGTCTTACTGCAATCGGCTCATTCGCGGCGCCACCATCAAGTGCTTTATTAGCCAAGCGGTCTGCATGTGAATTTTCATCACGCGGAATCCAGCTGTAGGTTATGAGCGATGGATTGTGGGCATCACGACATTGCTTTGCAAGTACGCGCATATCAGCATGTTTGATCTGCCAGCGCCCTGACATTTGTTCGACTACTAACTTTGAATCCATCGCAACTTCAACAGTTGCTTCAGCATCGAGCTGATGGATATGGGTCAGGCCAGCAAGAAGTCCGCTGTATTCAGCAACATTGTTGGTAGCGATGCCGATTACATCGTAGAGCTCTGCAATGATCTTGCCGTTCTCGGTGACTACTGCGCCATATCCGGCAGGGCCAGGATTGCCTCGAGAACCGCCATCTGCGGTAAGTCGAAAATTACGTGCCATTACTACTTACTCACGCACCAAAATGCAGCGGCATTGTTCGCAACGGACAACTTCTTCGGCAGGCAAGGTGGCAATGCGGCCAACCTCTGTCGTATTAATTGTAAGTCGGCAGCCTTTGCACTCGTTGCCCACCAACATGGCTGCACCGTTGCCATTGTTATCTGCCGCAACCTTTGCGTAGAGCGCCTTTAAATCGTCTGCGATTGGAGCAATGATGGATGCACGCTTTTCAGAGACAGCAGTGCGCTCGTTAATGATGATTGTCAGCGCGTTCTCGCGCTTTATTTCTAGATCTGCAATCTCAGCAGCAAGTCTGCTCTCTTCAGCGGTGAGTTCATCGATGCGGTTGGTAATTCCCTCAACCTGAACCATGATCACGAGCTCTGCCTCTTCAAGCTCTGCACGACGTAGACCGAGCGTTACGAGCTCATGCTGAGTCTGTTCAAGTTCCTTCGCTGTGCCGGTACCTGAATTAAGGCGGGCTTCATCGCGCTGAATACGAGTAACAATCTGTTCGACATCGCCCTCAGCGCGTGAAAGTTCACGCTTAACATCGGTGCGCTCTGTCTCGGCCGCAATGCGAAGATCGCGAATATTGTTTCTTTTGATAACAACAGAATTAAGCGCCGTCGTCTCCGGCAGGGTCGCTTCTCGTTGAGCAAGGGATGCTAATTGGTCATCGAGGCGCTGAACCTCAAGGATTGCTTGCTGGTCACTATGGGAAGCTTTCATGCAAGAATCTCCTGGCCGTACCTAAAGTAAATCGCGAGTATGAGCACTGCATAGGTAACGGTATAGATAACACGACCCCAACCACGATCAAGGAAATCAACGAGCTTCTGATGACGTTCTGGTGAGAGGCTCCAGATATTTTCCATAATTGCAATATGTGTGATTGTTGAAAAAACAGTCACGGTTGAAATCGTGACAAGTAAGCACCAAGGGCAGATTGCATTGATTACAAAGAGCGACTGTGAAAGTAACCAGAGGGCGAAGACCAATCCAAGGCCGTAACCAATATGAGCAACTCGCATAAATGTGCGAGGGAAGGTCACAAGCGAAAGTCCCGCGATAGCGACTGTCATGATAACTGGCTCGGTCATCAAACCGATAAATGAGTTAGGGAAACCGAGAAGCTCAGATTGCCAAGATTTTGCAACCTTGCCACAAGAGATAACGGCGTTGATATCGCAGGCGAGTTTGCCCGATGGTGTTGCCGCCAACTTGATGGCATCGTATGAGAGAACTAAGGATGCGATGAGGCTAAGAGTCGATGAAACGAGCATTGCCCAATAAGTCTTGCGATATGCACGCAGACGTTGGACGGTACCTGTTTCAAACATGACGAGAGTTTACCGTCTTTCGCAGTAAGTGAAGTTGTGCATCAGAGCGAAGCCAGTGGCTCGATATAGGCGTTGTGCGCTCTCATTTTGATGGCGAACTCCGAGTGAGAGGTATTTCTCCCCTAAAGCCCCTCCCGCGATTAGGCAATCGTCAATCAACTTCTTTCCCAGACCTCGGCCACGAAGATCGGCGCGGGTAGCAACCGATGAAATGACCACTCGACCTGATTCCCAGCGGCAGAGCGCCGCTACTGCAGCCAGTTCATCACCTTCATAAATCTCAATCCACTGCAGGAT
>JBFYOW010000052.1:0-7803 GCA_041303595.1 Actinomycetes bacterium | reverse complement strand
AAAGCCGAATGCGGCAACGTATGCACGCGAAGGCATTTCAACTTGGCCGACCTTGATGTAATCCAATCCATCTGAGACAACTTCCCAGAGTGACTTCTTTGGATCGATTCCACCACGTGACTGATCGACATATGAAATCTTTACTGTCTCACCAATCTTTACATTGCCTGAATCCGCTGGCTCAAGACCAAGGATGGTCTTGAAGAGCGTTGTCTTACCAGCACCGTTAGGTCCGATAACTCCAACAATTCCGTTGCGAGGCAAGGTAAATGAGAGATCATCAATGAGAACGCGATCACCGAATCCCTTAACAAGGTTTTCGACCTCAACCACTATATTTCCAAGGCGTGGCCCAGGTGGAATCTGAATCTCTTCAAAGTCCAACTTACGCATCTTGTCAGCTTCGGCCGCCATCTCTTCATAGCGAGCAAGACGTGCCTTTGATTTAGCCTGACGTCCCTTTGCATTCTGGCGAACCCAATCGAGTTCTTCGGTCAGACGCTTTGCGCGCTTGGCATCTTTCTGTCCTTCAATCTTAAGGCGTGCAGACTTTGTCTCGAGATAGGTTGAGTAGTTACCTTCATATGGATAGGCACGACCGCGGTCGAGTTCGAGAATCCATTCAGCAACGTTGTCCAAGAAGTATCTATCGTGAGTAATCGCAACAACTGTGCCTGGATACTTTGCTAAGTGTTGCTCGAGCCATAGAACTGATTCGGCATCAAGGTGGTTAGTTGGCTCATCAAGGAGCAGTAGATCTGGAGCCTCTAGCAGCAACTTACAGAGCGCTACACGGCGCTTCTCACCACCAGAGAGAACGCTGACATCAGCATCTCCTGGCGGACAGCGAAGTGCATCCATCGCCTGCTCGAGTTGTGAATCGAGCTCCCATGCATTGCGGTGATCGAGCTGCTCTTGCAGTTCGCCCATCTCAGCTAATAATTTGTCGTAATCAGCGTCAGGGTTTGCCATCTCTTCAGAGACTTCATTGAAGCGACGAACCATCTCCATTGTCTCGGCAACGCCTTCTTGCACGTTTTCGAGGACGGTCTTCTCTTCATTGAGCTTTGGCTCCTGCATCAAAATGCCGACTGTGTAACCAGGTGACAGGTATGCCTCACCATTGGAAGGCTGCTGAAGTCCAGCCATGATCTGCAAGACAGTCGACTTACCGGCACCGTTAGGGCCTACAACACCGATCTTTGCTCCTGGAAGGAACATCAGGGTTACGTCGTCGAGTATTACCTTCTCACCATGCGCTTTACGCGCCTTCTTCATCGTATAAATGAACTCAGCCATAGTTGCAAACCTTACTGGGTACTATTAGCCAAGACCTCATCGGCTCATGCCTGAATGAGTGTGAAATGCGCCTGTAGCTCAGTCGGATAGAGCACCTGCCTTCTAAGCAGGTTGTCGCTGGTTCGATTCCAGCCAGGCGCGCTGAAAGCAAAAGAAAATCGGCCGGACCCCCGTGAAGGATCCGGCCGATTTTTTTATTCCCGGGCTTTAATTAACCGATCTTTGCAACCAATGCGAGCGACTTCTTGAGGAAGTCACCATCGATTACTGAGAAGCCAAGTGCATCGCCGGCATCACGTGCACACTTAGGTGAGAGGATGAATTCAGCTAATTCCTTCACAGCTGCCGCCTTTGTCTTATCAGCTGACTTTGTATCAGCCAAGAGGTAAGAGACGATACCGAGTGGATAGGCACCCTTCTCCTTAGTTGCAAAATCAAATGTGAGGTAGCCATTTGCATCCTGTGTTGCCTGTGCAAGGAAGGCGCTTACACCTGTTGAATCTGGCGCAACAGAAGTTCCTGACACGTTGATGAGATTTGCAATCTTAAGTTTATTTGCTTTCGCATAGTTAACTTCAGCATATGTAATTGAGTAAGGAGTCTTTCCTGCCTGCTGAGCAACACCTGATGAAGACGATGCTCCAACAACGCGGCCTAGGTTAGAAATATCATTGATGTTGCCTGGGAATGAATCCTTAAATGTTCCGCTCTTCGCCTTTGTCCATACTGTTGGAGCGGACTTGTTGAGGAAGTTCGTGAAATTCTCTGATGTACCTGAGTTATCTGCGCGGTAAACAACTTGGATTTTCTTATTTGGCAAGATTACCTTGCTATTAAGAGTACGTGTTTTTAGCACGATTGGGTCGCCCTTTGCGTTCTTCTTGAGTGATCCATCAGCGTTCTTTGAATAAATAATTGTTGTCTTTGGACGGTTGTTATCAGCAAGAATTTGTGGGTCATTCCACATTGTGATCTTGCCAGAGAAAATCTTTGCGATTGTCTCTGCAGAGAACTGAAGTGTCTTTGAGTTTGGAACATTGTGAAGAATTGCAATTGGTGCTGCTACAGCAGGAATGTGAATTACTGATGCGCGCTTTGATGAAGAAGTATGTGGAGCATCTGTAAACCAGAAATCACCGAGTGCCTTATCTGAATCTGAGCGACCCTTACCTGAGCCCGAAGCTGAGTATGTAAATGTATGTGAGGTAGCTCCGGCAAATGGAGCCTTGCATGCTTCGATCAGAAGCGCTGGGAAAGATGCGCCTGAACCCTGAAGATTTGCTGCATAAGCAGGTGTTGATGCTACTAAGCCAAACGCGAGTGCAATTGTTGCAACTTTCGCGAGCTTTGAAACTCTCATGTATTTCCCCTTGTTTGATTAGTTGTTCTTACAAGGGAGAAGATACGTTTCCGCCGTTAACCAAAGTCCCCTTTTGAGGAAACCACACCTAACAGTTAGGTGAACAGTTGGTGTGGCGAATTAACCGAATCGGCCGGTTACGTAATCTTCGGTGCGCTTATCCTTCGGACGAGAGAAGATCTCAGTGGTAGGCGCGACCTCAATCATGTGGCCTGGGCCGCCATCAGATAAAAAGAATGCTGTGTAATCAGAGACGCGAGCTGCTTGCTGCATGTTGTGGGTAACGATGACGATTGTCATTGTCTCTGAGAGCTGGCGAATTGTCTCCTCGATACGCAAGGTTGATCCTGGATCGAGCGCAGAACATGGCTCATCCATTAAAAGAACCTGTGGTTTTACAGCAAGAGCACGTGCAATACAGAGACGCTGCTGCTGTCCGCCAGAGAGAGATCCACCATGGGCACCGAGGCGGTCCTTTACCTCTTTCCAAAGGCCTGCGCGCTCGAGACATTCTTCAAGAAGGTCATCTTTATTCTCTGTCTTGAGCTGAGCGAGCTTGAGGCCAGAGAGGACGTTCTCACCGATAGTCATCGATGGAAATGGATTTGGCTTCTGGAAGACCATTCCGATTTGTAAACGAATCTTTGTGACATCGACACCTGGGGCATAAACATCTTTACCATCAAGGAGAACTTCTCCAGCCATTGCAGCAGAAGGAATGAATTCATGCATGCGGTTGAGGGTGCGAATAAATGTTGACTTACCGCAACCTGATGGCCCAATCAAAGCTGTAACTGTGCCTGGTGCGAAGTCGAGTGAGACATCAGCGAGTGCATGATGCTTGCCGAACCAGGCATGGATGCCGCGCGCCTCAAGCCCTGTTCCGAGTGCACGGGAACCTGGAACACGTGGTGTCGCTGCGTTCGCCACGTCGGATAGTGAAGATGTCATCGTGTGACCTTTCTAGTGCTTAAGAACCGTGCTGTTGTGAAGAGAATAAGGACAAGGAGAACAAGGACTAAGAGGCCAGCCCAGGCACGTGTAATTGCCTCTTCTGAGCCTGCGCTAAATGACTTCCAGATATAGAAAGGCAGTGAGCCCATTGGGTCGTTGAATGGATTGCCATTAACGCGATCGCCACCGCCGGTGAGCAAGAGCAGCGGAGCTGTTTCACCAGCAATACGAGCAACTCCGAGGATCATCGCGGTAATCAATCCACTCTTAGCCGCTGGTAGAACAATCATTGCAACGGTGCGCCATTGAGTTCCACCAAGTGCAGTACCTGCTTCACGCAAATCCTGTGGGATTAGATTAAGAACTTCTTCAGAAGTACGAGCAACTGTTGGAATCATCAAAATAGTGAGCGCAAGAGATCCCATAAAACCTGAATTAGCCTTGGTGATTGGATAAATCACTGCAGAAAGCACAAAGAGACCAGCGACGATGGATGGGACACCAGACATTGCTTGAACTAAGAATCGAATTGGCTTTGTGAATCTGCCCTTAATCTCAGTGAGATAGAGCGCCGTAAGAATTCCAATTGGAACGCTCAAGATCAACGCAACAAGAACTAACAACAAGGTGCCAATAATTGCGTGAAGTAATCCACCATTTGTGAGTGGGTCCGTGGAAGTCGCTAGAGACATATCTTGAGTGAAGATATTTGGCTTAATTCCTTTATAACCTTTTTGAATGATTGTTGCCAAGATGCTGGCGATAGGAATCACCGTCAAAATTCCACCAGCCGCAATAATGACCTTCACTGCAGAATCTTTTGCTGACATATATCCGTACTTCAAGAAGCTCAGAACTCCGGTAGCAATTGCGTATGAGATAAAGAAGAGGACGAAGTAAGCGAGCTTTCCCTTAAGCGGAGTCGCCTGAACAGCAAGAAAAGTAAAGAGTGCTGTTGCTAAGAAGATGAGACCGTCGCGGATACGATCGCGCTTCGATGCTTTCCAGGGAGCCGTTGGCTTTACTTCGCTCATCGCCCAGATTTTCCTGTTCGCTTGATAATGACATCGGCTAATGCATTGACAACCAAGGTAAGCGCAAAGAGCACGAGACCAGCTGCCATCAGCGCCTTAATCTCATATGGAGTTGCCTCGCCGAAGCGAAGCACAATGAGAGAGGCCACGTTGCCGCCAGCGCCAAGGAGTACATGCCAGTTGATCTGGAAGACAATATTGAGAACCGTGTAAACAGCAACGGTTTCACCCATGGCGCGACCGAGTCCAAGCATCGCTCCACCAATGACACCTGAACGGCCATGAGGAATTACAACAGCTTTAATCATTGCCCAGCGAGTGGCTCCAAGTGCATATGCAGCTTGAATTCGATCGAGCGGTGCTTGCGAGAAAACTTCGCGAGAGACCGAGGTGATAATTGGAATAATCATGATGGCAAGAACAACACCAGCAACAAATGGTGAACGTGTAAATACATAAGGGTTCACCTCAAAAATTGGAATCCAGCCAAGATACTTATTGATCAGCTTTGCCCAGTATTCAACGCTCGGCATTAAGACTAAGAAGCCCCAGATTCCAAAGAGGATGGATGGGAATGCTGCCATCATGTCGATTACTGTTACAAGAATTTTCTTGAGCCAACCTGGAGCGTAAAAATTGAGAAAGAGTGACATTGCAACAGAGATTGGAAGTGCAATTACCACTGCAACTAATGCACTGAGAATCGTTCCGACAAGCATTGCGCCAAGACCAAAATTACTGTCAACCACATTATTGGATTCGTCATATGAGACAGTCCAATCTGCTCCAGTAATAAATGAGAGGCCCTCACTGCGAAAGATTTCGAATCCACGGTAACCCAAAAAGGATGTAATCAATCCAAGAATCAATAGAGATGAGAGTCCGCCAGCGGTAACGATGCGGCGAAAAACTCGATCAGAGCGGCGAGGCTGCGTAGTAATTTCGCGCGGCACAGGAGCTGTGGTCATGCCCGAATCCTGCCCCGAGCCACGGAAATGAAGGGCGATACTTGGTTAACGGAAGGTGAACGAGAGTTGAAACCTCTCCCCGCACCGCTAGGCTCACCCTATGCCTGCTGACCTACCCCACCTCGTCTGGATTGATTGCGAGATGACTGGCCTCTCCCTTGAGACCGATGCGCTGGTCGAGATCGCCGTACTTGTCACTGATTCTGAACTCAATGTAATTGGTGAAGGTATCGATTTGGTCATCCATGCCACGGAAGGTCAGATTGCAGGGATGAACGATTATGTTCGCAAGATGCATACAGATTCAGGTCTTATCCACGAGATTGCTGGCGGTGTCGAAATGGCGCAGGCTGAGGAGCAGATCCTTGCCTACCTTCAATCAGTAGGCGTACTTGCAGGCAAATCTCCACTCGCCGGAAATTCTGTTTCGGTCGATCGTAATTTCATTGCTCGCGATATGAAGCAGTTGGCAGAGTTCTTGCACTATCGCACTATTGATGTCTCAACCATAAAAGAGTTATCGCGCCGTTGGTATCCAAAGGCTTATTTCGCAGCACCTGCAAAGACTGGCAATCACCGTGCTCTTGGCGATATTCAAGACTCGATTGCAGAGCTGGCTTATTACCGTGAGGCTGTTTTTGCTCGGAAAGCATTAGAAATCAAGCCTGCGAAAAACCGGTTTCTTAATTTCGGTCCTTGGCGGGTAAAGTAACGCCCCTGCACAGCACATGGTGGGCGTAGCTCAGCTGGTAGAGCACTCGGTTGTGGTCCGAGATGTCGCGGGTTCGAGCCCCGTCGCTCACCCCAATTTTCTCCTCCTGATTTTCGGACCAGGAACAAACCGAATCCTAATAATGAAGCGCTAGAGAAAGTGGTTGCCCGATGATCTTCGACGTTGTTGTTGAAATCCCAGCCGGCTCACGTAACAAATATGAGATAAACCATGAGACCCACGAGGTCCGCCTAGATCGCATGCTCTTCACTGCAACGCGCTTTCCACATGACTACGGTTTTGTAAAGAACACTCTCTCAAACGATGGCGACCCACTTGATGCGCTCGTCATGCTCGATGAGCCAACTTTCCCAGGATGCGTTGTCTCTGCTCGCGCTGTTGCGATGTTGCGTATGACAGATGAAAAGGGCGGCGACGACAAGCTTCTATGTGTTGCAGCCGGCGATATTCGCAAGGCTGCCATTAAGGACATCGGCGACCTACCGATATACGAACTTGATGAAATTAAGCACTTCTTTGAGGTCTACAAGACTCTTGAACCAGGTAAAGAAGTAATCGGTGGCGATTGGGTTGGCCACGATGAAGCAGAAGCTGAAATTCAAGCTTCATACGATCGATATAAGGCTACAAAATAATTCTGTAGCGCCTTTATTCGTTCGGTAGTAACTGCTTTGGGCATTTAGCCAAGATACTTTTCATTGCTGTTTTCTCTGCCTGTGTTACCCATATTGAATACTTAGCTTTGACTGCAATCTGACGCGCAACATATGTACATCGGTAACTCTTTCGCGGAGGCAGCCATGTTGCTGCATCACCATCACCTTTCTGAGAGTTTAGAACACCTTTGACTGCCAGCAGATTAAGTGGGTCGTTATAGAAAGCAATCTTGGTGGCGCGCTCCCACTTGAATGCACCTTTCTGCCAGGCATCAGAGACGGCAACCACATGATCTATCTGGATTAAGTTGCTAGATCCAACCCCGCGTAGAAAATCAATCTTCTCCCCCGAAAAAGGATCGGTGAGAATGCCGGTCATAACAATGCACTTATTGTTGGTGAACTTATAGGTAATTGAATCTAAATCCCGATTGAGAATGTCATTGCGGCTATCGCAACCATTTTTATCGGGATCAGCCCAGTCACCGAAAGAGCTACGGTCGTATCCGGTCTTAGGCGCACGACCCTTGACCGATAAAGTCTCAAGTACAACTGAAGCCTTCTGATCTGCAGCATGCGCTGGCTCAATAGGCGAGGCAAGTACAAAGGCAAGCAGAGCAATAGAAAGGTGCTTCTCCCAGATGGGCATGGCTTAATCATGCCGATTTAACTTGGGAGTATCTTGTATTTTCGCGTAGAGAAATTGGTCAAAGTTAGCTTTTAAAACTGGTATGGTCTGCTCTGCATTTAAGCGTTCCCGCGCTTAAATGGGTTGTTAGCTCAGTTGGTAGAGCAGGTG
>JBFYOW010000051.1:0-8083 GCA_041303595.1 Actinomycetes bacterium | reverse complement strand
TCGATGAGCTGCACGCGACTGCGCATCGCCTAAAGATGTAATCTCTAGCCGATAATTCTTAAGGCCTAAGTTCTTAAATCCTTGATCTGCGATTGCGATGACTTCCGCATCAAGAGCTGGATCGTCGACTCCAATCGCTTCAATTCCAACTTGGTAGAACTGGCGATAACGACCTGCTTGTGGGCGCTCAGCTCGGAAAAATTGTCCCGAGTACCAAACTTTTACTGGGAGCTGACCGCGGTCGAGATTACCTTCAATAACTGCTCGCATGACGCCGGCGGTGCCTTCTGGGCGCAGAGTGATGGAACGACCACCACGATCTTCAAACGTATACATTTCTTTTGAGACGACATCGGTAGATTCTCCAACCCCTCGATTAAAGAGAGCCGTATCCTCAAAAACTGGTAACTCCATCAACTGATAGCCCGCTAATTTGGCAGGGTTGATGAGTTGATTGCGCACCCATTCAAAGGCTTGGGATTCGGGAGGTAAGTACTCTCGAACGCCTTTAGGTGCTGCTAGCTTCTCAAATTTCATCATCAACCCTTCGTTAGCGCAATTCTTTCAGATAAGGGTTGGTTTTTCGCTCATATTTAATGGTGGTCTCTCCCCCATGTCCCGGAAGAACTCGAATATCATCATTGAGCGGCAGAATCTTATTCTTCAATGTGTTTCGCATGTCAGATGAACTTCCGGTCGGTAGATCTGTTCGTCCAATTGACCCAGCGAATAGAACATCACCACTCAGCAAAGTATCGTCATTGATAAGAAAGACGAGTGAACCACGTGTATGTCCTGGTGCATGTATTGCTCGAATCGAGAGCCCAACCACATCTAGTAGTGAACCGTCCTTTAGAAGTTCAACATGGTGAGGTTCTTCAAAATTCATTCCTGCAAGCGTTTCGGCGAATTGCGCGCCATGGATTCCACTTGGGTCGGCAATAAATCTACGATCCTCTGGATGAATGTAGGCAGGTATTCCATAGCCATCTGCCAGCGGCTTCACCGAGAAGGTATGGTCGAGATGGCCATGTGTCAGCAGCGCTGCCACTGGCTTTAACCCTTCTTCAGCGACAATCATTTCAATCTCAGCGCTGATATCAGTCATCCCGGGATCGACGATGATGCATTCAGAGCCCTTCCCAGCGGCAATCACCCAACAATTGGTTGCGAACATAGGGGCGATGAATGAGCGTACAAGCATGGCTCCACCTAAATCTTTGAGGGGCGAGCCGGCAGGCGCGCGATTTACGACGATAGGAAGGACAGGGTACCTTTTGTCCACTACAACCGCTGATAACGAAAAGGCCGACCTTGGCCTCAACGCGCTGAAAGGGATGACCATGACCGAGACCCATAACCCAAGTGAAATTGCTCAGGCAGCTAAGAATAATGTGAGCGCAGCATCTGCCCTCATTGGTGATCCCGCAGCATTCGGTCGAGTCGCAGAAGATGGAACAGTCTTCGTTCGTACCCCAGCCGGCGAGAAGCCAGTCGGTTCATACCCTGGCAAGAGCGCCGAAGAAGCGCTCGCTTACTTTGTTCGCAAATTTGAAGCCCTAGCATCAGAGGTCGCATTGACAGCAGCACGTGTCACAAGTGGCGCGATGGTGCCACAAGATGCCTACGAAGCGGTGAAGAAGTTACGTCAGCAAGTTTCAGAGCTCAATGGCGTTGGAGATTTGGCAGCACTTGCTGCATCGGTAGAGCAGATTGAACCGCTCATCGAGGGTCATCGTGAAGCATATGAAGCAAAGAAGGCACAGGAGTCTGCCGCTAAGGCCGCTCGCCGCGAACAGATTCTGATTGAGAAAGAGAAGATTGTCGCTGAAGCCGAATCACTAGCACTCTCTGAATCATGGAAGTCAACAGGTGATCGCCTCAAGGTTCTGCTCGATGAGTGGAAGGCAGCACCTCGCTTAGATAAGAAAGTTGATGGAGAATTCTGGAAGCGTTTTTCTGCATCTCGCAATAAATTTGATAAGCGTCGCCGAACACACTTCGCACAGTTAGAGGCGGTTTCAGAGAAAGTTTCCTCTGCCAAAGAGGCGATTGTGGCTGAAGCAGAAAAGTTGGCAACAAGCACAGATTGGGTCGCAACTGCACGTCGCTTTAAGGCACTGATGGATCAGTGGAAGGCGGCCGGACGCGGAAAGCGCAATGATGATGCGAAACTTTGGGCTCGATTTAAGGCGGCTCAAGATCAATTCTTCGCTGCAAAGGGTGCTGACCTAGAGAAGCGCGAAGTAAGCATGACTGCAAATCTCATCAAACGCGAAGAGATGCTTCCTAAGTTCGAGGCACTTATACCGTTTACAGATGTGAAGACCGCAAAGGCAGCGTTCCGCGATCTTATGGGCGAATGGAGCAAGATTGGCATCACCAATCGCGATAAGCGAGCTGCACTCGATGCTCGTATTGCGGTCGTTGAAGAGGCAATCAAAAGCGCTGAGGCTGAGCTATGGCGCAAGAGTGATCCTGCAGCTAAGGCGCGTGCTGCCGATGTTGTCGCTCAATTATCAGAATCTATCGCCAATTACGAAAAGGCCGCGGCAAAGGCTGAGGCTGCAGGGAATGCGAAGAAGGCAAAAGAAGCTCTCGAATCTGCCGCTGCTCGTAAGGTCTGGTTGGTAGAAGCTGAAAAATCTCTTGCCGAGTTTAAGTAAGAGATAAACACTTTACGTTCGATAAACGTCGTAGACACCTTCGACGTTTCTTACCGCTGCGAGTACTGAATCAAGGTGCTTTGCATCGGCCATTTCAAAGGTGAACTTTGAGATGGCGACTCTATCTTTCGATGTACTGACCGCTGCACTTAAAATGTTTACATGTTGCTCAGATAAGGTTCGAGTCACGTCAGCTAACAAACGAGCGCGATCAAGTGCTTCAATCTGAATATTAACAAGGAAGATACTTCCTGCTCCTGGCAGCCAGGTAACTCCGACTATTCGCTCTTTCTGATGTTCAATCAAATCTCCAGCGTTGATGCAATCAATACGGTGAACAGATATTCCTGAACCCTTGGTGATAAATCCAAGAATTTGATCCCCCGGAACGGGTGTACAACAACGTGCCAACTTCACCAGGACATCATCGACGCCTTCGACCTTGATAGCGGTGCTAGTGCGCTTCGCTGCTGAGTTGGCGGTGGGTAATACCTCAACCGACGGTACTGGATGCGAATCTTCGATTGCCATCGAATGAATAAGTTTTTCGATGATTGATGCGGCGGATACATGTCCATCACCAACCGCGCTGTAGAGAGCTTCTATGTCGCCATAATGGAGATCATGGGCTAATTCGAGGAGGGCATGGCCAGCAAAAATTTTCTGCAAGGGCAATCCAGCTTTACGCATCTGCCGAGCTATGGACTCACGTCCAGCATCAATCGCTTCTTCTCTGCGCTCCTTTGAGAACCATGCCTTGATCTTTGAGCGTGCACGAGGGCTCTTTACAAAATTTAACCAATCTCTACTTGGTCCAGCTGAGTCAGATTTGTTGGTGACAATCTCAACAACGTCACCATTATTCAACTTAGATTCAAGAGGGACAAGACGTCCATTCACTTTGGCGCCAGCACACTTAAGGCCGACATCCGTGTGGACGGAGAATGCAAAATCAACAGGAGTTGAGCCACCAGGTAGCGCAACTACTGAACCTTTTGGCGTAAAGACAAATACCTCTGGGCTGCCAAGATCAAAACGGAGCGCCTCAAGAAATTCGGATGGATCTTCAGTCTCTTTCTGCCATTCGTGTAATTGACGCAACCAGAGCATCTCTGGCGACTTCTGCTCTCCCCCTTGCTTGTACTTCCAGTGGGCGGCAATTCCGAACTCAGCTCGGCTATGCATGTCGTAGGTTCGAATCTGAATCTCAATAGCTTTACCGTTGGGGCCGATAACTGTGGTGTGCAGAGATTGGTAGAGATTGAACTTAGGCATTGCGATGTAATCTTTAAAACGGCCCGGAATTGGACTCCATCTTGCGTGGATTGAACCTAGAACTGCATAGCAATCTTTTACATCATTGACTAGAACGCGGATTCCGACTAAATCGTAGATGTCATTAAAGTCTCGGCCTCTCACAACCATCTTCTGATAGACCGAATAAAAATGCTTCTTTCGCCCCGTGACCGTTGATTGAATTCCGTCTTTTGCTAGATCTTCTTCAACAGCGGCTATTACCTCTGATGTAAGTGCATCTCGCGATGGTGAACGCTCGGCAACGAGCCTTGAGATTTCATCGAACTTCTTTGGCTCAATAACCGCAAAACTCAAATCCTCAAGTTCCCACTTGATTGCATTCATACCTAAACGATGTGCAAGTGGTGCGTAAATGTCTAAAGTCTCACGGGCCTTGCGAGCAGCGCTTTCAGAGCTTACATATCCCCACGTGCGTGCATTATGCAAACGATCTGCCAACTTGATAACTAGAACCCTAATATCTCGTGACATTGCAATCACCATCTTGCGAACAGTTTCTGCCTCTGCAGTAGGACCATAGGTGAGCTTGTCTAACTTGGTGACGCCATCCACGAGATTGGCGATTTCATCGCCGAAATCAGCGCGCAATTGCTCGAGAGAGTAAGGCGTATCTTCAACGGTGTCATGTAACAACGAAGCAACAATCGTCGTTGTGTTGAGCCCAAGAGATGCCAAGATTTCAGAGACTGCTACTGGATGAGTGATGTACTCCTCGCCAGATTTACGAGTCTGTCCGGAGTGTGCTTGATTTGCAACAGCAAAGGCGCGCTCCAATAAATCAACATCTACATTGTCGTAATGTTCTCTGAGCGACCCAATCAGAGGGTCAATCAGAGAGAGTTCAGCCATCTGCGGGAAGGGTTACTTGCGACCCTTGCGCTTAGGTTGGTTACGAGGACCACGACCTGTTGAAGGACGAACGGCGTGAATCTCTGATTGAACTGGCGCTGCTCCCCCACGTGCCGCAACACGCTTTGCGAGTGCAATCATCGCTGGCTCCTTTTCGCGAAGTGAAGCCAAGAATGGTGGAGCGATAAAGATTGATGAGTAAGTTCCCACTGCAAGGCCGATAAAGAGCGCAAGCGAAAGATCCTTAAGTGTTCCAGCACCGAGCAAGCCGGCACCGACAAAGAGGATTGAACCAACTGGAAGCAACGCAATAATTGATGTGTTGGTAGAGCGAACAATTGTCTGATTAACCGCAAGATTTGCGGCATCTGAGTAAGTGCTCTTGCCGGAGGCTATGATCGACTTGGTATTTTCAGCAACCTTATCGAAGACAACTACCGTGTCATAGAGCGAGTAGCCGAGAATTGTGAGGAAGCCAATCACTGTTGCTGGCGTCACATCAAAGCCCACCACGGCATAGATGCCAACGGTAATGAACACGTCGTGCACAACTGCAACGATTGCGGCAATTGCCATCTTTGGCTCAAATGTCATAGCCAAAAAGAGCATCACAGCTAGCAAGAATGCAAAGAGACCGTAAAGAGCTTTCTTGGTGATCTCTTTACCCCATGATGGGCCAACAATCTGAGTATCAATATCCTCGATATTGACCGAGAACTTCTCTACCAAAGCATTTTCAATCGCTGATGATTGCGCATTTGTGAGGGTTCCAGTTTGAATACGAACCTTGTCATCGCCAATCTTCTGAACGATGATTCCGCCTTCGATTCCAGTCGCTTCAACAGTAGAACGAGCTTCTTCAACTGAAATACCAGACTTGTTGACTGTGTAGGAAGAACCGCCCTTGAATTCAATACCAAGATGGAGGCCTTGAAAGACGAGTGCACCAAATGAAATCAAAATGAATACGGCGGAGATGGAGTACCAACGCTTGCGGTTATTGATGATGTTGAACGAGGTCTCACCTGAATAGAGACGGTTTCCGATTCCTGATAGTCGAGCCATCGTATTAACCCTCCGCGCTTTCTTTTGAAAATTCTTTATCCATAGAGAATCCGGATAACTTATGTCCCGATGCGAAAAAGTTCATTCGCGCCAATATAGAGGTGAGTGGCTTTGTGAAGATAATTACGACCAAGAGATCGATAATGGTTGTCAGACCCAGAGTGAATGCGAATCCACGCACACCGCCCACTGCGAAAAAGTAGAGCAGAATCGCAGCCAAAACCGAGATCATGTCAGCGACGATAATTGTGCGTCGTGCACGAGCCCAACCAGATTCGACTGCAGTACGAAGAGAACGACCTTCACGAAGTTCATCACGAACACGTTCGAAGTAGACGATGAATGAGTCGGCGGTAACTCCGATTGCAACGATGGCACCCGCAATTCCTGCCAAGGTGAGGGTGAATCCAACTGCCTTACCAAGGATCAAGAAGCTCAGGTAAACCAGAAGAGCGGCAACCAGAAGTGAGCTGACCGAAACAAGTCCAAGTAAACGGTAATAGAGCATTGAGAAGATAAATACGAGGACTAATCCAAGTACACCAGCAAGAAGACCGGCATTGAGCTGATCTGCACCAAGAGTTGGCGAAACCTGCTGGACTTCACCGCGATCGAAGGCAAGTGGAAGTGCGCCGTACTTGAGCACATTAGCTAAATCCTGCGCCTCTGTTTGCGAGAAGTTTCCAGTAATTTGCGCATTTCCTGAAGGAATCGCTTCGTTAATCGATGGCGCTGAAACAACGAGCCCATCAAGAACGATTGCAACTTGGTTTTGAGGCGATGCTAATGACGTTACGCGCGCTGTAAGTGCGCCGAAAGCTTTTGTTCCTTCACCGTTAAAGGTAAGAGAGACTGTCCAAATATTTCCTGCTTGAGTATCGATGCCAGCTGATGCTTTAGATACTTGCTGACCTAGAACTTCGGCCGGAGCCAAGATGAACTTACTTGTTCCAGTGCGATCGCAAGCAACGATTGGTTGGGTTGGAACATCTGCACCAGTTCCCTGAAGATTCTCGGGATTTGTACAATCGAGTGCTGCAAATTGTGAATTGAGAGTTGCATCGATACCGCCAACAGGAGTAGCTGCATCTGCACCAGTTCCTGCTGCACCTGGGGCTGTTGCTAATACCTGACGGAAACGAAGTTCCGCTGTCTGACCAACTAGATCAACAACACGACGACCTGAATCTCCAGGAACAGAGATAACAATCTGACGATTGGTTCCGCTTCCCTGAGCAGTTACCTCTGATTCAGCAACACCGAGTGAATCAACGCGTTGACGAATAATGTTGACCGCCTGATCAATCGCCTCGGAGGTAATCTTGTTTGCATCATTGGATGCGCGAGGTTGAAGCGTGACGCTTGTTCCTCCGCGTAGGTCGAGACCTAGTCGAACTGATGTGGCGCCTTGAAGTAGAGCTGTGGCAGTCAGGCCGACGAGAATGAGGGCCAAGATTGCAAGGGAGCGCGCAGGGCGTCCAGAGCTCTTCACTGTTTTTGTTGGTGTGGACATAGGGGCAGAGTCTAGGCGTTACTCAGGTGAGGTGTCGAAAAGAGTCGCCATCGCGGCGGGTGGCGTCCGTCCCACATGGCTATATCCAGCCTGAGTAGCCATTCGCCCACGAGGAGTACGTGCCATTAGGCCATTTCTGACTAAGAACGGCTCTGCCACTGCCTCGACCGTTTCAACCTCTTCGCCAACGGCTATTGCTAAGGTCGAAACTCCAACTGGTCCACCGTTAAAACGGTCTATCAGGGCGAGCAGAACAGCACGGTCTAGTCGATCTAGGCCTTTCTCATCTACTTCATAGATCTTCAGTGCCGCGAGAGCGTGTGCAAGGGTTAGGTTGCCGGCCCCTGAAACTTGGGCGTAATCACGAACTCTACGAAGTAGGCGATTAGCAATACGAGGCGTTCCGCGCGATCGTCCGGCGATCTCTTCGATTGCATCACCCTCAATAGTCAATCCGAGTAAAGCTGCGCTCCGAGCGAGAACTTTCTCAAGTTCTTCACTCTCGTAATAATCGAGATGTGCGGTAAAGCCAAAACGATCTCGCAAAGGTGAAGGCAACAATCCTGCACGAGTAGTAGCTCCCACCAGAGTGAAATGAGGAAGTTGAAGAGGAATTGATGTTGCGCCAGGTCCCTTTCCAACAATCACATCGACTCGGAAATCCTCCATCGCC
>JBFYOW010000050.1:0-8328 GCA_041303595.1 Actinomycetes bacterium | reverse complement strand
GGCCCCTAGGTGTTTCTAAGATGAACTGGCTCAATATCTATAAACTCAATCCAAATGGAAAATCTGAGTCCATGAGATGGGGAAATCAGAGCACTGATAACGAAGGGCGATTCGGGTTTAGATTGGAGCCGGGAGAATACTCGATATCAACTAGCGATGATTATGCGAAGAGTGGAGGAACGGCAGCGCGCGATGTTCGATGCATAGTTCCTGAAACCGGAATAGTTATCTGCAACATAGAATTAATCGCACCAAACGTGAATGGAACATTTACTAAAGCTGGCATAGCTGTCTATGGTCATGTTGAAATTCAAAAGAAGAATTCAAGCGGTAATTTTGATTACATTGGTAAGTACACTTACGCAAACCAATCAGGCTGGGTAATGAAATTAGAACCCGGTGTTTATCGTGCTCGTGGATATTCTTATGAAGAAGAGTTCTACTTCACATCCAATGAATTTTCAGTGATTGATTCAGCAACAATCAGTGTTGCAATAGAGATACCAGCAGTAAATCTTGCTATCCAGATAATTTCAGCCAGCGGAGTTCTGCAAACTCAACCCACTGATGAAAACAATTCTTCAGTCTATGTCACACGTTATGACGGACAGAATGGCTTTGGTTTAGGCTCTCGATCCAATAACAGCCAACAATCAGGTCAAATTAAGTTGCGTCTTTCAGATGGTTTTTATTCACTTAACTTGCAAACAGGAAATGCCCAATTAGGTACTCCTAAGGAATACACCGCACGAGTTGAAAGTGGCACGGTTACCGCGCTAATCGACGCAAAGACCGGTCTTCCAATTATGCAGAACAACGGCGTATATCAGCTTCAGATGGGACAGCCAACGATTTCGGGAACGGTTGTTGCACCTAATGGCACTACGCCAGTGCCAGGGGCAATGGTTGGTTATTTTGCTGACGGTCAGGTTTGTCCTTGGTGTGAGCGTCAACGTGTCTGGACTGGGAATAACGGTTATTTCGGTTTTGGTGATGTGCCAGATGGTCAATACCAAATCTACGCACGACCTAACTCGGACGACATTACAAAAGGTAAATCAGATCTGACTGCTGTGACAATCACCGGAGGCCAGCCTCAGAACGGATTAACACTTTCACTTCGTGATGCAAATGTTTCGGGAACCATTCGAGGGATTGACGGTGCTATTGACGGTACTTACATCAATGTTCAGCGAAGAGACGGTTATGGAAAGAACGGCACTCCATACGGTGTCTACGATCTACGCGCTAATTCGCAAGGAAGTTTTGGTCTCTATCTAGAGCCAGGAACCTATCGATTTATCGCAAGTATTTATACAAATGGGTGGAGCCGAATTAGAAGCGGCTTTAGTCAGGACTGTGTAGTTCTTAATGTAGGCACTGTCACTTGTGACATTAATGTCAACACATCAAATATTTCAGTGAAGATTGTTAATCCAGGTACACAAACCGTGATGCAGAATGCGCATATCGGTATCTATGCGGCCCAATACGATAGCAATCTCTCGACTACTTATCCTCAGGTCACTCAAAACAACAGTGGTATTTATACAAGCTATCTTGAGAACGCTGTCTGGCGCGTAGAGGTCAATGGACCAAATGACTCGTCAGAATACGCTCGCACTTATTACAACGTAACTGTCGAAAATGGCGCGGTCACTAGAGTTGAAAATGAACAAGGGGAAACTCTAACTGCCGTTGACGGAACTTATTTATTCAGCCCAAAAAGCACCAATCTACGCGGGGCTATCACTTTCAATGGAAACTCTTACCCATCTCAGGCATATATTCGAGTACAAGCTGATTCAAATGGCTGGTGGAACGAAGTTGCCGGAAAATGGACATCTGGAGGAAATTTCGGTGTTTATGTTGCTCCAGGTACATACCGAATAGTTGTTGATCCATATAACAATGGGACAGATGGAGCTCCAGTAATAACAACCGTGTATAACTGTGTTGTTCCTGAGAGCGGTACTGCAAACTGCAATATCGCCCTATCTGCTGGAAACCTCTCTGGTCGAATCGTTGATGAAAATGGCTCGCCATACCGTCAGGCATATATCAACCTTTATCGCACTTCCGAAGATGGAAAGTGGGATTACGTTCAAGTATCTGTAAACAACGGCGTCTTTAAGTCAAACTTAGAAAATGGCAAGTACAGAATCTATGTTGTTCCATATTGGGAGGTCAGAGGTACATACACTGAGAATATTTATGAGATTGAGGTTCTAAACAACCTCATCTCCAGCGTAAGAAATATTCGCACCAATGAGACCTTAACCGTGACAAATGGAACTTACGATTTCGTACTAGGAATGCCGGCGATACGAGGAAGAGTCCTAGCCCCAGGCACTTCTACCATCGGGGTTGAAGAAGTTGAGATCCGAGTAGGTACTGACAGCTCCTTTAAGAGTTGGCAGTATTCAACTTATAGCGCGCGAAATGGAAACTTCTCGCTTACAGTGCCAGATGGAACATACGTTGTCCAGGCTGTTCCGTTTGGAAAACAATCTCGTTATGGAAAATCAGAGACACAGACTGTTGTCATAACCAATGGTGCTATTTCATCTCCAATTACTCTTCGTTTGCGCGAACCCAACTTCTTTGGACGAGTAGTCACACCGGGAGCAAACCCAGTTCCAGTTAGTAGCGTTAACGTGAATATCTATATTGGTGGGGAGTACTTCTACACTCATACGGGCAGCGATGGAATCTTTGCAGCTTATGTCGACAACCCAAATCCAGATTGTCCAAACAAATGTTCACTCCAGCTTGGTTATTACCAATCAACCGAATTCTCGTCTAAGAATTATGCAATCAACTCTTTAGGCAATATTGGTGATAAAGCCTTAGGTGGCGTCTCAACAAGAGCCAGAGTATTAGCGCCAGCTTCAGGATCAGCTACAACTGCTAATCGCTATGGTTTTGTTGCAGTTGAGCAGTGGAACCGAACCACTTCAAACTATGAGTGGATGCCGAGTTCACATACCAACGAGCTAGGAATTGTTGGTTTAAGTCTAGATGTTGGTGAAAAATACCGACTTACTGCCTATCCAGGGGAAGGCAATTACTCACTCTTTAGCCCGAAGATTCTCGAAGTTGAGAGTTTCTCAGCTATTGATTCGCCGACCATCACTTTGATCTTTGATCGCCCAAATATTTCGCTTCAGGTTCGCAATATCTCTGGCGCCAAGAATATGTGGGGCTGGTATCAGGTAAGCAAGTACAACAGCGCAAATGCCAAGTATGAGTACTTCAAGGATGGCTACCTAGATGATCAAGGTAGAGGCGCTCTACTACTGCCTCAGGGAGATTTCTCAATCCACTTCTGGCCAGGCAAGATCAACGCTGGCGTCGAGAAAGAAATTTTAGTCTCGGTTGATTCTGCAAGTGTTGTCTCAGGCACATCTGTCGCAAACGGTCTTGCAACTGTTGTACTTCCAAATGGAAATGTCAGCGGTTATGTTCGAAATCAAAGCGCTGTGGGATTGAATGCAGTTGTCATAACTGCAGTAAGAAACGATGACTCAACAAAGATGGTCTCAACCGTTTCAGGAACTAACGGATACTACGAACTCAACTTAGATAGAACTTATGCATGGACAATTAAGGCAATCGAACCGGTCTCTGCATCCAACGGACAATATTCATTAACAACAGCTTCACCAAGCAATGCCCCAACAAGTAGCGCAGATATCACGATCACCATTACTCCATGATGAAGAAATTTCGCGTCGGCCTTACTCTAATTCTGATACTTCAAGTTCTTACTGGGATGCAGAGCGCTAGTGCTACTCCTGCAACGCCAACAAATGTACAGGCAAGAGTTGATACCAGTGCCGAATACCGAAACGGGAAAATCACAGTCTCATGGGATGCAGTCAGTGGTGCTAACGCTTACTCAGTACTTCTTACTCGCGAAGATGATCGCACAACCGAACGGCAGTCAGTCACAGGTGAGCAGAACAACTCTGCACAATTCTCTGGCTTGATGGGTGGAAAGAGCTACATAGTTCAGGTTCGAAGTATTGTCGTCGATCAGGCGAGTGCATGGAGCGCAGATACCCTTAAGGCGGTAGCAAAGACGGCCCCTATGGCTCCTACAAAGCCAACAGTCACGGTATCTGTTGGTACTGCAACGGTCAGATGGACCGCAATTGCTACCTCGGATTCTGGTGGTTTTGACGTCACTTCATACATTGTCCGCGAGGTCACGTCGGGTACATCGGTAACTGCAGCCTCCACTGCCACATCAGCTGATGTCACAGGTCTTACTGCAGGATCTTCTGTTGAATTCACGGTGACTGCAGTAAATGCTGCCAATACAACAGGCACAACATCTACAAAATCAGATGCCGCCACACTGCCCTCGGTTCCCGCTGTGATGACTGCGCCTTCAATGGTCACCAGTGCAACTAATGGTGAAGCGGGAGTGACTTGGACTGCCCCCGCAAGTAATGGTGGAAGCGCGATTGTTAGTTACACAGTTAAACTTTTAAAGAGCGGAGTTGATCTTGTATCTCGGGTCATCACCGACCTAACAAACCTCTCAACTCTCTTTGATGGCTTGGCGACAGGTTCGTATTCTTCTAAAGTTGCATCTACAAATGGAGTAGGAACATCCGCATTCTCACTTGAATCTTCTGCAATCAATGTGACTCGTTTGGTTCCGGTTGATACTTCAACACCAACTACTCCACCAACATCTCCAACTACTCCACCAAGTAATGCCCCAAATAATCCACCAAGCGGCGGAGGTGGCGGCGGTGGTGTCGGCACAACATGGTTCAACCTCTTCGTTTCAGATCCTGATGCACCAACTCAGCCTTATCCAGGTAACGCTTGTGCGATCTTTATCCATCGACTTAAAGAGGGCGATAAAGAGTATGGACCAATCTGTGCCAGCAAAGCCGGTGCGCTAGATTTCGAAGCAAATGATGGCGAGTATTTAATTCGCACCTTTGTAAAAGATCAGCCAGATAAATATAAGGAGTATCGAGCACGCATCACCTTTGGAACTTTTGAAGTTGTTGGAGCCGGCTATCGTGGCGGTTCTGTTCCACGTCGAATTATTACTTTGCTCACCCAATCTGATATGGCAAAGGTAACTCCTTCGCCAACTCCTACCCCGAGTGCGAGTGCTACTCCAACACCTACAGCGAAGCCAACACCAAGTGCATCCCCAACCTCATCCGCTTCAACCTCCGCATCACCAGCAGCCTCTGCGGCTCCAAAGCCACGAGGTTTTGTTGTCGGCGGCAAGGTCACTGGTGCAGTTCGAACTTCAACCTTGAGTGCCGCCAAGAGCAAGGTAACTCTGAAGTTATCGGCGAACTTTCAGGCCCTTGTTCCTTCCGTAAAGAAGGGCGAGAAGATCACCATGGTGATTAAGGATCCAAAGGGTAAGAGCCTGACTGTTGCAAAGGTAACAGCCGCAAAAGCAGGCACAGTGAAACTTCCTTCAGTTAAGTTCTCAATCGCTGGTAAGTACACAATCACAATCAAGGTTGGCAAGAAGACCAAGGTTGTAACACTCACTGCAACTAAGTAGTTAGTTCAAGTCAGTTGTGAGGTTGGCGTGAAGGTCATTATGTAACTTCACGCCATGAATCTAAAGAGCGGAACATTTAAAGAATGGTGGCGCCGACAGCTACAACCCACTCCTCGAAGCGGCAAGTTACTGGGTTACATATTCGCCTGGTTAATGGTTACCAGCGCGATAAGAATTGCTTTTTTTCGCTATGAATCCTTCTGGCCAACTATTTCTTCGACTCTTATAGCCTTATTTATCGGCGACTACATTGGCTCAAAAACTTACCCGTCATTTAAACGTTTTGTTCACAAGATCCAAGACTCTCGTCATTAAGCGGAAGCGCGATTTAGGATCTTTATTTCGACATCGCTTAAGTGAATAACTTCGATAATCTCATTTAATTGGTCAACTGTGCGAGCAGATGCAATCGGTGTTGAGACAGCAGGGTTTGCACGTAACCAGGCAAGTGCGATTGCCGAAGGTGTTGAGTGATGTGCACGTGCAATCTCGGTTAAGGCATCAACCACACCGTATCCACGATCGTTCTCGTAATCCGCCACTCCGCCAGCACGAATTGAATCCACTGCCACACCCTTGCGGTATTTGCCAGTGAGGAAGCCTCGAGCAAGTGCGTAAAAGGGAAGTACTGAAATTCCATTGTCGAGCAGAACCTCTGCCTGCTCTGATTCAAATGGATTACGTTCCATTAAGTTGTAGTGATCTTGCAGAGCAACATATTTTGGAAGACCTTCGCGCTCTGCGATATTGAGAGCCTCTTGTAGGCGAGCACCAGTGTGCTGCGATGCTGCGATATATCTAACTTTGCCCTCGTTAATCAGTTGCTGATAGGCACCAAGTGTCTCTGCCATTGGTACTTCAGCATCATCATGGTGCGAGTAGTAAAGGTCGATGTAATCCGTTTGAAGGCGCTGTAAAGAATCGTTGCAGGCGGCGATGATGTTCTCTGGGCGAAGACCAGGACGAGTCGAAAGCTTTGCCACCTTTGTGGCGATCACAAACTTGCTGCGATCTTGGCCCTTAAGCCAGTTGCCGATGATTTCTTCAGATTCGCCGCCCTTATTGCCTGGCTTCCACTCGCTATAGACATCTGCAGTGTCGATGAAGTTACCGCCGTGGCCCTTATAAGCGTCTAGAACCGCCCTAGAACCGCTCTCATCGGCTCCCCAGCCAAAGACATTGCCGCCAAGGCATAGTTCGTGGACTACGAGGTCGGTCTCAGGCAATGTAAGCATGTGCCTAGAGTAACGGGCAGAATAGCGCCATGAGCATCTGGGTCTGCGGTGAGGTATTGATCGATCTCATCTCAATCGCCCCAGGATCAACAGAGCGCGCCCCCCATGTGGGAGGCGGCCCAGCCAACACAGCAAAGGCGCTCGCCCGCTTGGGACATGACGTTTACTTTATCGATGGCATCTCAACTGATGCATACGGCGTGATGTCTCGTGAAGAGTTGTTGGCCGATGAAGTGAGATTAGATTTAGCTCTCACCAGCGATAAGCCAACTTGTGTTGCAAATGTAACTCTGGATGCCAACGGAAGCGCTTCATACATATTTGAAATTGAAGGCACGGCAACATTTGATTTCTCTTTAGATTGGTTGCCAGACCCATCTCGCTACCAACCTAACGCGCTACATATCGGAACGCTTGTCACCATCATTCAACCAGGTGCTGATGTTCTCTATGACTGGGCGTTGCAAGTTGCTGAGTTTGCACCGATTGTCTTTGATCCAAATATCCGTCCATCAGTGATGGGTAATCGCGATCTCTATGAAGCAGCGGTTGAAAAATGGGCGGCAATTTCTTCTATCATCAAAGTTAGTGATGACGACCTTGCCTGGTTATTCCCAAATCAAAGCGTCAGTGAAGTTGCCGAACGTTGGATACGCGACGGTGCAGCTCTAGTCGTTGTTACGCGTGGCAGTGAAGGCTTGATTGGCTTTACTGCAGATGGCGCTGTTGAAGTTCCAGGGGTAAAGATTGTGGTGGCAGATACCGTAGGCGCTGGTGACACAGTGGGTGCAATCATTGTTGAAGCGATGGTTGAAAAGGGAATCATGGCGTTGACCACAGATGTTCTGCAAGAAGTTTTGCATCGAGCAGCGGCAGCAGCTGCAATTACATGTTCTCGTCCAGGTGCGCAGCCTCCATATAAGCACGAACTTAAGAAGTAGTTGCGCAATGCAATATATAGATGATGCCGAATTCCAAGTAGCAATCGATCTCGATGCTGGTGGTCGAATCTCATCACTGCAATGGAAAGAACTTGAGTTCGCTGTTCCATTCCGCGGCGGAGTTGCTAGCTATGGTTGGTATGCAATGGCACCATGGGCTGGTCGCATTAAAGATGGTTTGATTAAATCTCCCACAGGTGCAGAGTTTCAACTTCCTACAAATCTCGATCCCCCAAATGCACTGCATGGCTTTGGCTTAACTTCATCATGGCAAGAAATCGGCCCTGGCCGCTCACTTCTGCACCTTCCAAAGCCTTATGGCGGAGCCACTGTCGAGCAGACCATTGAAGTACTCGATGATGCAATTCGATGGACTCTTGAATACGATGCAAATGGTTGTGATCTCCCTGTTTGGTTGGGTCAACATCCTTGGTTTGTGCGTGATCTCGGTGTGGGTGGGTCAGCAGAGATTGAGTTCAGCGCAGAGAAGATGTTGTTACGTCACGATGGTTTGCCTACCGGTGAGATCATTAAACCGACACCAGAGCCTTGGGATGATGCATTTACTGAAATTCGCGGAACACCAGCTGTTGTTTATGAA